>JAYTNH010000263.1:0-4280 GCA_043748395.1 Ilumatobacteraceae bacterium
TGGCCGCGCGTACAGGCCGCTGTGCTGCGGTGGTGGGTTATGTGGCGTCCGATCGAGACATCTACAACGCGGCCGCGGTATGCGCCAACGGCCAGCTACTGGGCACCTATCGCAAGCGCCTGCTGCCCAACTACGCGGTGTTCGACGAGGCGCGGTACTTCACTGCCGGCGACATGAGCGATCCATACGAGCTGTACGTCATCGGCGGCGTGAAGGTTGGCATCAGCATCTGCGAAGACGTCTGGAGCCCCACCGGTCCGCTCGCCCAGCAAGCCGCCGGTGGCGCCGAGCTCAACATCAACATCAACGGCTCGCCGTATCACGTCGGCAAGGCCGCCGAACGCGAACGCATGCTGGCCACCCGCGCCGCCGATGCGAGTTGTGCGCTCGTCTACGTCAACCAGGTTGGCGGCCAAGACGAGCTCGTCTTCGACGGCGGGTCAATGGTGTTCGATGCGCACGGCGAACTGGTGGCGCGCGCCCCGCTGTTCGTGGAAGATCTGCTCATCACCGATCTGGTGATCGAGCCGGTGTATCGCAAACGGCTGCTCGACCCGCGCGGTCGACGTACCGAGGTCACCATGCCGCTGGTGCAGGTGAGCGACGTGCCCATCGTGCAGGCCGAGTCAATGCCACCGCGCGTTGCCCCGCGTCTGAGCGACGACGCCGAACTGTACGAGGCGTTGGTCGTGGGCACCCGCGACTACGTGCACAAGAACGAGTTCACCGACATCGTCGTCGGGCTATCGGGCGGCATCGACAGCACCATCGTCGCCTGCATCGCTGCCGACGCGCTCGGTGCCCAGCACGTGCACGGGGTGTCCATGCCGTCGCGGTACTCGAGCGGCGGCTCGCGCACCGATGCTGCCGATCTGGCCGAACGGCTCGGTATCGACTTCCACACCATCGCCATCGAGCCCGGCTTCAACGCCTACCTCGACATGACTGCCCCCCTCTTCGACGGCCGCCCGGCCGACCTCACCGAGGAGAACCTCCAGAGCCGCATCCGCGGCACCATGCTGATGGCGCTGAGCAACAAGTTCGGCTGGATGGTGCTCACCACTGGCAACAAGAGCGAGATGGCCGTCGGCTACTTCACCCTGTATGGCGACTCTGTGGGCGGCTACGCAGTCATCAAGGACGTGCTCAAGACGCGCGTGTACTCGCTGTGCAGGCACATCAACGATCGAGCCGGTCGCACCATCATCAACGAGAGCGTGCTCACCAAGGCACCGTCGGCCGAACTCCGCCCCGACCAACGCGACGATCAGAGTCTGCCGCCCTACGAGGTGCTCGATCCCATCCTCGAGTTGTACGTCGAGGACGATCGTACGGCATCCGAGATCATCGACCTCGGTCACGATGAAGCCATCGTTCGGCGCGTCACGCGGCTGGTCGATCTCAACGAGTACAAGCGCCGACAGTGCCCTCCGGGTGTGCGCGTGAGTGTCAAAGCGTTCGGGAAGGATCGGCGACTTCCTATCACTAACGGGTACCGCGGCTAGCACGTTGGCAGGTCCGCCACAATCGATGTCAGGGCTCGCGTATCAGCCTGCGCTCGACGGCCTTCGCGGCGTGGCCGTGGCTGCAGTGCTCGGCTTCCATCTCGAGCTCGGCTGGCTGTCGGGCGGTTACTTGGGTGTCTCGGTGTTCTTCACACTGTCGGGCTTTCTCATCACGAGCTTGCTGTTGGCCGAGCACGACCGCGACGGCCGCGTGAGCCTGCCCGGCTTCTATCAGCGGCGCGCTCGGCGACTCATCCCCGCCGGACTGCTCACGTTGGCGCTCGTGTGCGCGTTGGTCGCCTTCGACCTGTTGCAGGCGCGGTCGACGTTTCGGCGAGATGTGATCGCCAGCATGACCCAGGTTCTGAACTGGGTGAATCTGTTCGGCGGCCAGAGCTACGCCGATCTGTTCACCGCGCCTTCGCCGGTGACGCACTTCTGGTCGCTCGGCATCGAGGAACAGTTCTACGTGCTCTGGCCGCTCACAATGGTGTTGCTGTTGCGGTTCACTCGTCGCCGCGCCGCACCACAGCGCCTCGTGTGGCTCATCGGTGGGCTGTGGGTCGTCGCTGTCGTGGCGGCACCGCTCACGGCGCGGTGGTGGTCGAATGACGCCGCGTACTACGCCACCTGGGCGCGTGCCGCCGAGGTGTTGTGCGGTGCGGTGTTGGCGGCGTTTGTGTTCGGGCGGAGTCTGCCCCGATGGGTGCGTTGGCTCGCGCCGCTGGCACTGCTGGCGATGGGTGTCGCGGTGGTGATCACTCCAGCCGGTCACGGGTGGGCGTTCTCGGGTGGGCTGCCGTTGTTCGGTGTGGTGAGCGCGCTGCTCATCGCCGCACTGCAGGTGCCGGGCGTTGGCACCGTCGTGCTCTCATGGCGCCCACTCGTCTGGCTCGGCCAGGTGAGCTACGGGCTGTATCTGTTCCATTGGCCGGTGTTCTTGATGCTCGATCACGACCGCACGGGGCTGCGCGGCGTCGCTCTGGTCGTCGTTCGGCTCGCCGTCACCACTCTCGCGGCGGCGCTCAGCTTCGTCATGCTCGAACGCCCGATCCGACAGCGCCGATTCTTGAAATCGACGCGCGCGCTCACCGGCGCGCTGGTTGGCGGAGTAGCGGTGGTCGGGGCGATGGCATTGCTGGTCGAGGTACCCGCTGCCGCGCTGCCGCGAGCGCCCATCGTCATCGCTGTGCAGCAACCGGCGCGTGCCCCACAAGGCCAGCCAGCGCCCGAGCCGGTGGTGATGGCGATCTTTGGCGACAGCGTGCCGGCCTGGTTGCTTCGCGACGCCGCGCCCACGTACGCGCGTACCGACGTGGTGGTGGTCGCCGGCGCAAGCGAAGCCTGCGACGGCATGATCGGGCTACCCGTTGGCCGCGACAAGTTCGGAGCGTTGCTTGCCCCCCGAGCCGACTGTCAAGAGTGGAACACGTGGTATCCCACGGTGCTCGACCGACTCGTGCCAGAGGCCGGATTCGATCAGACGACCGACGTCGCGGTGTTGGTTCTCGGCCAAGCCCCGGTGATCGATCACCTCATCGACGGTGTATGGCTGCACCCGTGCGACAGCATCGACTGGTACCTCGACGACATCTCGGCGCGTATTCGATACCTCGATCGCCGTGACATTCCAGTGGTGTTCGCTGTGCCCGCACGGCTTGGCGTGCACTCGACGTTCCTGGTGCCCGACGACTACGTGCGGCGCATGGGTTGTGTGCGGCGGGGCCTGTTGAACTATCTCCGCTCGAACGACGTTCCGTACGTCGATCTCGACGACGTGCTGTGTCCGTCGGGGAACTGCGAGGCGTACCGAGCAGCCGACGGCGTGCACGTCGAGCCGCCGTACGCGCCGCAGGTGTTGGACTGGCTGATCGAGCAGGTCCTGCTCGTCCGTGCGGTGCCCTGAGCGGTACCGTCGGCGCATGTCCGAGTTCATTCGCTACGACACGCAGGGTCGCGTCGGCACCATCACCATCGATCGCTCGCACAAACGCAACGCAATGACCTACGCCATGCTCGGCGAGTTCATCAGTGCGGTGCGCGATGCCGGCACCGATTCGTCCACGTCCGTGCTGGTGGTCACCGGTGTACCCGGCGCGTTCTGTGCGGGCACCGATCTGGCCGACCTGGCCACCATTCCAGGTGAGGCGCGCGGTCTGCGCGGCTCGGCAGACGACCACGAGGCATGGTGGCCGCTCGTGCAATGCCCCAAGCCCACCATCTGCGCCATCGACGGCCCAGCCGTCGGCATGGGTGCCGAGTTCACGTCGCAATGCGATCTACGCCTCGCCTCGACGAACGCTCGTTTTGCCTGGAACTTCGTGCACCGCGGATTGGTGCCCGACACCGGAGCAGGCACGTGGCTGTTGCCGCGCATCGTGGGCCTCCAGCAGGCGCTGCGACTCACCTACACTGGCGAGATGATCGACGCCCCCGAGGCGTTGCGCATCGGCTACCTGCTCGACGTGGTGCAGCCGGGTGAGTTGGCCGAACGCGTCCAGGCGCTGGCCGAAGCGGTAGCCGCAGGGTCGCCGCACAGCCATCGCCTGCTCAAGCAACTCACGTATGCGGGGCTCACGGCGTCGATCGACGAGCACATGCAGCGCCACACCACGGCTCTCGCCGCGTGCTTCAAGAGCGACGATCACCGCGAGGGCGTTGCATCGTTCCTCGAGCGCCGGCCAGCCGTGTTCACCGGCCAATAGCGAACCGCTACACAGCCGATACAGCCGACACAGTCGACACAGCCGACCGGTGAACGGTCGTCATCGCGAT
>JAYTNH010000264.1:0-2558 GCA_043748395.1 Ilumatobacteraceae bacterium
GGCCGGCTGGCGCGAGCTGCGTCGACGCGCGGTGTTCACCGAGTACCTCACGATCTATCGCACGTTGGCCGACCCTGCCTACCTCGACCTATCGATCGATCCCGACGAGCGACCGATGGGCTCGCTGTTCGCCTTCCCCGATCCGTTCGATGCCAACTACGGCCGCGGCGGCCTGGCCCGCACGATGACTGCTCGGGGGTGGCTGAGTACGTGGTCGGGCCTGAGCAGCCATGCCAAGCTCGCCGACACGATGCCCAAGGTGAAGGTGCCGACGCTGTTGGTGCATCCCACCGCCGACACCGAGATCCGCGTGTGGCAGGCCAACGAAATCGTGGCCAACGCTGGCGCGGCCGACACCACCTACATCGAGATGAAGGGGGCACCCCACTACCTGGAGGGCCACCGACGCGAAGCACTCACGCAGGTTGCCGAGTGGATCGCGGCTCGCTTCCCCTGAACGCCCAGCGAGCGGCTACGTCAGGCCCGTGGCAAAAGCGTGTAGCGCGGGTTCGTGAACTCGAGGCGATCACCCCGCATGAGTGGGACACCCTCGATCATGAGTCGCCGGCCGAGCGAGATTCCGCCGATCGCTCGCCTCCCCGACCACACCACGGCCACCGTGCCTGTGGCGTCGGTGACCGACACCACTAACGACGGCTGACCCGTCGTGGGCCGGGCTCGCATGCGGGTGACTTCGCCCACAATTCGAACTGGCAGACGTGGTACGACCGAGTCGATGGGTACGACTCCGGAGTCGGTGGCCTCACGCTCAGGCGTAGCCGTGACCGTGACGATGGAGGAGCTGCGCCTCAGTAAGCCCACTGCTCAGGCCATCAACAGTCGGCGGACGTCGTCTTCGGCAGCGCCGGTGACCAGCACCATTACCTCGTCACCGACACGCAGCACCGTGTCGCCGTGGGGCACGACGACATGGCGGTCGCGTACCAACGCGACCACTGTGGACTCGCGGGGAAACCCCAGTTCGGAGATGGCCTTGCCGACGGCGGGTGAGCCCTCGGCGAGCGTGACCTCGGCGATGCCGGCCTTCCCACCTTCGAGCGACAACAAGCGCACGAACGAGCCGACACTGACTGCTTCTTCGACGAGGCCGGTGAGCAGGTGGGGAGTACTGACCGAGACGTCGACGCCCCACATGTCGGTGAACATCCATTCGTTGTTCGGGTTGTTCACCCTGGCCACCACGCGAGGAACCGCGAACTCTTGCTTCGACAACAACGACACGACCAGGTTGTCCTCGTCGTCGCCGGTGACCGCCGCGACGACATCGGCATTTTCAGCGCCCGCCGCGCGTAGCACGTCGATCTGGCAGGCATCACCGAGGTGGCACACCAGGCCCTCAGACCGGAGTGCGTCGCCATGACGAACGAACACCGCTGGGTCGGCATCGAGCAGCACCACGTGGTGGCCAGACTTGTGGAGCTGTGATGCCATGTATCGGCCGACACTGCCGGCTCCGGCGATGATGACCTTCATGAGGGACTCCCGTGGTCGCTGACGAGGTAGTGGTGAATAGCGTCGACGGCGCCGCCGGCCGACATGATGTGCAGCAGGTCGCCCTCTTGCAACAACATCGACGGTGGAGGAATGCTCGTTTCGCCGTTGCGAGCGAGCAGGGTGACGCGAACGCCGATCGCGTCGAGGTCGGCTACTGCGCGTCCGGCGGCTGACGCTGGGACGCGTCGTTCGACGAGGGCGAAACGTGCGGAGGGGTCGAGCCAATCGACCGACTCGAGCGCTGGCAGCACGTGGCGTAGCACCCGCGTGCTTGTCCATGCGACCGACGCGACGGTGGCGATGCCCAATCGTTCGTACACAGCGGCGCGGGCGGGGTCGTAGATGCGAGCGACGACGCGCTCGACGCCGAACGTTTCACGCGCCACGCGGGCGATGAGGATGTTGGAGTTGTCGCCGCTGGTGACCGCAGCAACGGCGCACTCGGGTGTGATGCCGGCCTCGACCAACGTGTTGCGATCGAACCCGATGCCCACCAACGTGCTGCCCCCGAAAGCGGATCCGAGCCGCCGGAATGCATCGGCACGGCGGTCGATGACGCACACCGTGTTGTCGGACGAGTCCAGCTCGCGTGCAACTGCCGATCCGACTCGGCCGCAGCCGACAACGATGACATGCATGTGTTTGTTCCTCTCGCTTCTCGAGTTCTAGTCCTCGTCGATGGTGTCGCCGTGCACGTGCACCGGTACCGACACCACCGCGGTGTGCGGCCGATACAGCAGCTTGGCCTTCAGTGCGAACGCACTGCCGTTGTGCAGCCATTGCGTGCTCCACGACGTCACGAACTCGGGGATCACCACGGTGATGATGTCGTCTTGATGTTCGTGATCGAGTTCGTCGATGAACTTCATGATCGGTCCGGTGAGCTCGCGATACGGCGAGTACACGGTGTGCAGTTCGATGGGCACCTCGAATGCTGCCCACTGGCGTTCGAGGGCCTGTCGCTCGGCATCGTCGCTGGCGACGGTGACGGCCAAGATGCGATCGGGGTTCAGTGAGTACGCGTACTGCACTGCGTGCAGCAC
>JAYTNH010000265.1:0-10961 GCA_043748395.1 Ilumatobacteraceae bacterium
CGGCACGGCCCACGGTGCGCCGCATCACGAGCGCGTGAGCCTCGACGTCTCGGCGCGCACCGTTCGCCTGCGCCGCACGGCGCGGGTGTGGCGGCTCACAGCCCGCAACGGTGTGCGGTACGCGGTGCACCGCCTGCAACGCGTCACAACACATCGACGCGCCCACCAACGCGAGTCGCTCGACGAACGCTTTGCCATTCGCACCTCGGAAGATGTGGCGCGCGAACTGGGTGAGATGAAGGGCGCGATGATGAAGTTCGGGCAGTTGCTCAGCTTCATCCTCGAGGCACTGCCCGACTCGGCCCAGCAGGCGCTCGCCACCCTGCAGTCCGATGCTCCGCCGATGACCGCGAAGGCGGCCGCAGCCATGGTGCGCGACGAACTGGGTGCCGACCCCGAGCGCGTCTTTCTCGATTGGAATCCAACTCCGGTGGCCGCGGCAAGTGTGGGCCAGGTGCACCGGGCAGTCACGCGCGACGGGTTCGATGTCGCTGTGAAGGTGCAGTACCCAGGGGTCGGGGATGCCATCGAGAGCGACCTCGACAACGCCGAGATGCTGTACCGCATGTTCGGCGCGTTCGCACTGAAGGGGCTCGACGCGAAGGGGTTGGTCGACGAGTTGCGCCTGCGCATGCGTGACGAGATGGACTACCGCATCGAGGCAGCCAGCCAGACCCAATTCGCGACGCATTTTGCCGAGCACCCGTTCGTCAGGGTGCCACGCGTCGTGGCGGCCTCCAGCACCCGCAGGGTGCTCACCACCGAGTGGGTCGAGGGGCTCACTTGGGCCGAGTTCGTCGATGTCGCTTCACCTGTCGCGCGCCACCGAGCAGGCGAGACCATCTGGCGATTCGCGCAACACGCAATTCACCGGGTGGGGGCGTTCAACGGCGATCCGCACCCCGGCAACTACAAGTTCGGCCCTGACGGTGGCGTGACGTTCCTCGACTTCGGATTGGTGAAGCGGTGGTCAGCCGGTGAGTGGCAACTCTTGGCACCGAGCCTCGACGCGATCGTGGTGCACCGCGACCCCGATCGCCTGATCGGCGCGATGGAGGTGTCGGGGTTTCTGCGACCCGGCCACGGTCTGGCGCCCCAGGCCGTGTACGACTACGTAAGCACTCCGTACCTCCCGTATCTCACCGACGAGTTCACGTTCACTCGCGACTTCACTCGTGCGGCCCTCGAAACCATCGCCGATTTGAAAGGGCCGCACCAGCCGGTGATCCAGAAGCTCAACCTGCCGGCCAGTTTCGTCATTCTCGACCGCGTGGTGTGGGGCGTGAGCGCCATCCTCGGCAAGCTCGAAGTGAGCGGGCCGTTCAGGGCGATGGTGCTCGAGTACGCGGCCGGCGGGCCTCCCGCCACACCCATGGGCGAAGCCGAGTTGCTCTGGCGCAACGCCCAACCCTGACGAAGCCGAGCATGCCAGAAGCATGCTACGAACATGCTGTGGCCAGCATCCAGGTCAAGAACGTCGACAGTGAGCTGCACGAGCAACTTCGCCAGCGCGCCGCCGCCGCCAACACCACGCTCAAAGGTGGTCGATGCTTCGGCAATGATCGAAATGTTGGTGGCATCGCCGAAGGCCGAACGCCTGGCTGCGCACTTCGACGACGACCTGTTCGCTCCCGACCTGCTCGTGTGCGAAACCCTCGGCGCAGTGCGATCGATGGTTCGTCGCGGCGAGGTCTGCGACCACGAAGGCTCAGCGCTCATCGCCCACCTCGCCAGCTACGTGGCACTTGCCGAGGAACTTCGCGCGCCACTGATCACCACCGACATCGGGCTGGCCCGCGCAGCCGAACCGTACATCGCGGTCATCGCCATCTGATCCGACCTCGTGCCCCTGCGAATCACCAACTGGCGATTCACCAACTCGCGATTCACCAACTAAGGTTGCAGAGAGCAAATTCATCAGTCTTCAGGGGGATTCTCGTGGCCGATCCATACAAGGCAAGAGCACCGTTCGCGCCGTGGGACCGCCGGGCCCTCCCGGGCCTGTTCGACGTCGAAGATTCAGCGCGCAGGGTGGGCCACTACAAGTGGACCGAGATGAAGCTGTTCGAGGCACTGGGCGGCTGGGTGGCCACCGTGCCCGAACTCGATGTGAAGATGCGCCTCGGCACCCATTGCTACAAACACGCCTGGCACGCCGAGTTGTGGCACAAGCGCCTACCCGAACTGCGCGAGATGAACCCCGATCGCCTGAGCGTGCCGGCCAACGACGCCATGGTGCGGTTCATCGACGCCATGACCGAGCCAGAGGCACCTGAGCTCACCATCGAGAAGCTGGTCGGTGTGTACCGAGTGCTCATCCCGCACTTCATCGCTGCGTACACGTTCCACAAGAACAACACCAGCGAGATCACCGATGCCCCCACCATCCGCTCGATCAACTTCATCCTGCAAGACGAGTTCGACGACTGGCGCGATGGCGAGATGCTCTTGCAGTCGCTCATCGAGACGCCTGCCGAGGTCGACCGCGCAGCAGCACACCAGGCCCACCTCGAGAAGATCATGATCGAAGCCGGCGGCATCGCCGGGCCCGGCACCATCGGCAGTCCTGCCACGAGCGCGTCCGCCATGACAAACAAGGGAGCCTGACATGCGGAAGTTCTTTCCCGTCGAAGACCTCGCCCGAGATCATCGGTTCACCCGGGTCAACATGGCCGAGCGCATGGCCGACCCGCGCAGCGTGCTCAACGCCAACGCCGATCAGGGCCAGCGCTCATCCAACCGTTTGGTGCCCAGTCGACCCGATGCCAGCAGCGCTGCCCGTGCGCTCATGCACGGAATCTTCGTCGGTGAGATCCAAGCCCTCGAAGGCGCCGGCCGCACCTGTCATGACTTCCGGACTGCTGGCGACACCGCACCACGTTCGCAAGACGCAGCGGCCGGTGACGACAGCGGGGCCGACGCGGTGCCGTTCGCGCTCAAGCTCGACATGGCCCGTCAGGCGTGGGACGAAGCCCGCCACGTCGAGATCAGCGTGAAGCTCAGCGACTGGATGGGCGGCGAGATCGGCGAGTTCGCCGAGAACACAGTGCTGTTCCAGGCAGCTTGTAGCAGCGATCCCATCCTGCGTCTGGCCGGCGTGAACCGCGCCCTCGAAGGCCTCGCCATCGACGTTTTCACCACCATGAAAGAGTTCGGCGATCTCGCTGGCGACCCGTTTCTCGAGTTCTGCGAAGACTGGATGCTCGCCGACGAAGTGACCCACGTGAAGATGGGCAGCGACTGGCTGCGCCGGGTGACCGAGAACGACCCCGAGCGCCGCAAGAAGGCGCTCGAGTTCCAGAACGTCGTCGACAAGTTGTTCAGCTACGGAGGTACTCGCAGCGACAGCCACGAGTCACCCATCGGGCTCGCGCGTCGGTTCCGTGAGCTTGCAGGTTTCACCGACAACGAGGTCGAGGAGATCGCCGAGGTCAGCCTGGCTGCACTGAACGAACGCAAGGCTGCGGTCGCCAAGATGCAAGCCAAGGCCGCCACCGAGTTCGCGAACGCATGAGTAGCCGATGAGCGTCATGGTCAGTCCTCAAGAGTTCAAGTTCGTCTCGTACGATGCCGCATTGATCGAACGAGTCGTGCAAGAACTCGCCGCCGCGCTTGGTCTCGCCGACGTCGATCTGCACATCGAGATCGACGAGACGACCCCGCTGGCCAAGGTGGCCATCGACTACGGCGACGGCAGCGCCGCAGCTGCGGTCACCATCCGCGCCGACAGCGGTGCGCTCGAAGACACCAAGCGCCCGCGGCAACAGAGCGAGGCAGCCACCGCCGGCTCACTCGGACGCGCGCTGCTGCGCGTCCACGACCGCCGCATCGGCGGCTTCGGCGAAGCGCCCCCCGACAACGAGCTGACGCTTGCCCAGGTGGCCGCCTGGGACACGTACTGCGTGGGGCGTCTCGAGCGGCTCGGCGTACACGTCAACCAGCAACGTTGGCTCTACAACTTCCGTAACCGACATGGCTTCAGCGACCACGCCGATGAGCATTTCGGCACGTTGTGGCACAGCGCCGGCCTCACCTGGGGCGAACTCAGCTCGATCAGCGAAGCTGCCGGAACCACAGCGAGCTGACCATGAGGCCCTGCGCCTCCCGATCGTCGCGGGTGCGACGGCTCGGTGGACGCGGTACCCAGGTGAGCACCTGAGCCTGCACCAGTTCGTCGATCGCAGCTGCAAGCTCGGGGGGCTCGAGGCCGCAGCGCCCCAGCTCGGCGAAGGTGGCGATGCCCAACATCTCGACCGCCACGACCACCGTGGCATGCGCGGTCGAGTCGGCCAGACTGCGCCGCTCGGCAGCGCACCGCTCGGCGATGTGGACCAGGCGCCGTCCGCACACTTCGGCGCCGGCGATGGAGGCGTTGACGCTGAAGGTCATGAAGGGCAGGGCGTCCATCGCCTCGGCGTCGTAGCGTTCGACGCGCTGGCCGGCCTGCAGGGCCTGGACGTAGGCGAACCGCGCGACCGACCACTGCTCGAGAATGCCCCAGTCGATGCCGAGCGGCAGTTCGTCGGCGGCCACCGCCATGTACAGCGCACGTGAGGTGCGCCCGTTACCGTCGACGAACGGGTGGATCGACAACATCGCATAGGTGAGCCAACCCGACCGCGCGCACCCCGGAGCCGGCGCGTCGGCGGCGATGGCGAGGGCGGCCGCTACGAGTTCGTCGCACATGCTCGCAGGTGGGTGCATGAACCCGCTCGCCTCCGGCTTCCACGAGGTGGGCGTTGCGCGCAGCATGCCCGGGTTGGTTTCGCGTCCGGTGGGCGACAGGCCCTCGAGCAGCGCATGGAGCACGAGCGGCGTTGCGGTCGAGAGCACCGTCCGGATCTCGCCGGCCCGCTGCATCGCGACGCGGCTGTCGATGTGGCGGAACGAAGCCCAAGCACCCTGCATACGCAGCTCCTGCAGGCGGGTGAGGAACGTACGGGGCGGCGGCACCATCAGCTGGTCGTCGGACCGTGCGTAGACCGGCTGCACGTACGCGAGCGACTCGACGACCAGGCGCTGCTGAAGCATGACGAACAGGCGCGCGACGTGCGCGTCGCTCGATCGAAGTTCAGCGGCCAGCCGCTCGTGCGCCTCGCGGTGCTCGGCGACCAGGTGGTCGGGCAGCGGCGGAAGGGCAGGAACGATCAAGGTCACGGTTCATCGACCCGTGCCATCACGATCGCGACCGGTTGACCCAGCGCCCCCTGCACCGACTCGGGACTGAGGTGGAACCGCTTGGCATCGGTCGGAGCAACCGACAGCCCCCGCTCGATCGACCGCTCCCGCACCGCTGCGAGATCGTCGGCATCGAAGATCAGCTGGCTCAGACGCGGCGCGCGCTCGGCGAGCAGACTGCCTTCGCCCGACGAAGCCGGCTGCAACAGCGAGATCACCACGGAGCCGGCATCGACCACTGCGACCTCGCCGAGCACCAGTTCGGACGGCGTGCGCGACAGCAGCGGGAGGCCCAGCACTTCGGTGAACAGTTCGATCGCCCGATCGAGGTCGTCGACGATCAGTTCCAGACCAATGGCCCTAGTGGAGTTGGACACGAACTAGTATTACCACAACTAGGGTCTGAGCCCTCGGGCCACCAATGGAGGCACTGTGATGAGCCATGAAACGCCGATCAGCGATGGCGCACTCGACACCGAGTCCAACCCCCGCCGCGAGTTCCTCACCAAAGCAGCCATTGCCGCCGCAGTGACGACGGCCGCCGGCTTGGGCATGTCACGCAGCGCCCAGGCTCTCAACGGCGACATCATCAACGTCGGTGCCGCCGAGAGCGGGAACGTGACGACGTCGTTGTCGGGCGGCTCCACGTTCAAGGTGATCGACGGAGGGTCGGCCGGCACCGGTGGCACCAACGCCAGGCTCGGCTCGATCCTCGGCACCCAGAGCGCCAACAGCCGCTCGGCAGTGATGGGCGAGGCCACTGGTACCAGCGGCTGCTGGGCTGTCTACGGCCACAACACGTCCAGCTCGGGCATCGGCGTATACGGCCTCAACGAGGGCAGCGGTGGTGTCGGTGTGTACGGCGAACACATCGCCGCGTCCACCGAGAGCGGTACCGGCGTTGTCGGTGTCTCCAACTCGGGCACCGGCGTCGAAGGCCGGGGTGCCGCGTTCGACCTGCACGCCGGCAGCTCTGGACGGGTGCTCCTCAACACCGCCGGCGCGGCGAGCCCGCCCAGCGGCGGCAGTCTGGGCACGATCGCCCGCGACACCGCTGGCAACATGTGGGTGTGTGTCGCCGTGAACTCATGGCGCAAGATCGCCGGGCCGACGTCGGCCGGGGCGTTTCACGCGCTCGTACCTGGCCGCGTGTACGACTCCCGCGTTGCATCGCCCAGTACCGGGCAGCTCGCTACAGGCGCGAACCGTCTCATCTCGGTAGCCGACCGTCGCGACCTCGATAGCGGAGCGGTGGTGCAGGCCAACTTCGTCCCAGCCGGCGCAACCGCGGTGACGGCCAACGTCACCGTGACCGGAACGGTGTTGGCCGGTTTCATCGCGGTGAACCCCGGTGGCACCCTCGCCGTGACCGCGTCCACCAGCAACTGGGGATCGTCGGGCCAAACCCTCGCCAACGGTGTGTCGCTCACCCTGAACGCATCACGCCAGCTCTCCCTCATCGTCGGCGGGCTTCCGGGCGCCGCGACCGACATCGTCGTCGACGTCACCGGGTTCTACCTCTGATCGCCTGGAGGGTAAGAATGCACCGATGACCACCTCGTCATCCCGCATCGCCGTCAACGGCGTCGAGTTGGTCGTGCACGAAGCCGGCGACCGCGCCAACCCCACCATCGTGCTCAGCCATGGGTTCCCCGAACTCGCGCACTCGTGGCGGCATCAGCTCCCAGCGCTGGCCGCAGCCGGCTACCACGTCATTGCGCCTGACCAACGCGGCTACGGACACTCCAGCGCGCCCACCGAGATCGACGCGTACGGCGTCCGTCAACTCACCGGCGACCTGCTCGCGCTACTCGATCACTACGGCAAGGACGACGCCGTGTTCGTGGGCCACGACTGGGGGGCACTCATCGTGTGGGAAACCGCGCGACTGCACCCCGAGCGCGTTCGCGCGGTGGTCGGCGTGAGCGTGCCGTTGGTTGCCTGGCCGGGGCCGCCTACGCAACTGATGAAGATGGTCTACACCGATCGATTCTTCTACATCCTGTACTTCCAGCAGGTGGGCCCACCCGAGGCCGAACTCGGTGCCGATTCCCGCCTCACTCTCGAACGGTTCCTCTACGGAGCATCAGGCCCTGCCGCGATCGGTCGCGAGATTCCTACCGAGTTGCCGCCCATGGAAGGCACCGGATTCCTCTCGATGATGCCAGGCGACGTTCCCCCGTTGCCGCTCATCGGGCCAGAAGGCCCCTGGCTCACCTCGGCCGACCTCGACGTGTACGCCGCCGAGTTCGCCAACAGCGGGTTCTTCGGGCCGGTGAGCTACTACCGCAACCTCGACGCCAACTACGAAGTGGTCAAAGACCTCGGCCCCGAGCGCATCTCGATGCCCAGCTTCTTCATCACCGGCGAACTCGACGGCGTGCGCATGATGGACCCGACCGGCATCGACCGCATGCGCGAAGCACTCCCGAACTTCGGGGGTGCCGTCATCATCGACGGTGCCGGCCACTGGGTGCAGCAAGAAACCCCAGCAGCCTTCAACGAGGCACTGCTGGGGTTCTTGAACACGCTGTAGCCACCGTGAGCTACCGCTGGTTGAGTTTGCTCAACAGCCGCAGCAACTCGAGGTAGAGCCACACGATGGTGATGAGCAGACCGAACGCCGCGTACCACTCCATGCCCTTGGGCAGCTTCTGCTGTGCACCCTTCTCGATCATGTCGAAGTCGACGGCGAGCATCATGGCGGCCAGACCGGCAGCAAAGATGCTGAAGCCGATGCCGAGCAGGCTGCTGGACTGTAGGAAGCTGACGCCCCCACCGAACAGGTTGAGCACGAACGACACCATGTAGAACGCCATGAGGCCCATGGTGGCGGTCACCACGATGCGACGGAACCGATCGGTGACCTTGATGATGCGGGTCTTGTAGAGCACCAGCATGGCCACGAACACGCCGAGGGTGGCGCCAACGGCCTGCAGCACGACACCGTTCTGGTAGTTCTCGTAGGCCTTGGAGATGACACCGAGGAAAAAGCCCTGGCCGATGGCATAGACCGGTGCGAGTACACGGGCCCACATGGGCTTGAAGTGCACCACGATGGCGCACACCAGGCCGACGAGCACACCGCCGATGGCGAGCGCTGGAAACTTGGCCGACGAGGCATCGCTGCTCGGGCCGGCCTGCCAACCGAACACGGCTGCGGCGAGCAAAATCACCATGAGCACGCCCGTGGCGCTGGCCGTGCCGCCCACGGTCATGACGCGTGAGTTCCACGCACTGACGGGGCCATCGTCGATCGGTGTAGAGCGAGTACCGGGCTCGGGCGCGCCCCAGCCGGGCTGCGTGGCGGCTGCTGCAATCGCCTTGTCGTTGAGATACGGGTTGGACATCGAAACCTCCTGCTTGGCGCGTGGGGGGCGCCTTGTGCGAACGTTATCGACTCTTGGTGCTATCGCATGCGCGAGGATGTACCGAAGCGCACTGGGAGGACAGAGGTGAGTTACCAACTTGGGGTCGATCTAGGTACCACCTATACGGCGGCGGCGGTGGGACGGCAAGGCAACGTTGAGGTGTGCACGCTGGGCACCTCTAGCCCGGTGATGCCTTCGGTGGTTCTGCTGCGCGCCGACGGAGAGGTACTTGCGGGCGAGGTGGCGGTACGGCGCGGGCTTGGCGAACCAACTCGGGTCGCCCGCGAGTTCAAGCGGCGGCTGGGCGATCCAACCCCGTTGGTGCTCGGCGGCACGCCCTACGGTGCCGAGTCGCTCATGAGCCACCTCCTGCGCGCGGTCGTGCGCGCCGTGACTGCACGCGAAGGCAGTGCCCCCGACACAGTGGTGCTCACTCATCCCGCCAACTACGGGCCGTACAAGCTCGACATGATGCGCGAAGTTGCCCGCCTCGCCGGCCTCGACCTCGACAACGTGCAATTCCTCACTGAGCCCGAGGCAGCCGCACTGTCGTACGCGTCGCGCAACCGGGTCGAACCCGGTCAGGTAGTCGCGGTGTACGACTTCGGTGGCGGCACCTTCGATGCTGCACTGGTGAAGCGCACCGACGCGGGTTTCAGCATTGTGGGCCGGCCAGAAGGCATGGAGCGGTTCGGCGGTATCGACATCGATGCCGCCATCGTGGCTCACGTCGATCAGGTCTTGGGTGGGGCGATCAGTTCGATGAATCCCGACGACCCTGCCGTACAGGCTGGTGTGGCACGGCTGAAAGACGACTGCCGCGAAGCCAAAGAGGCGTTGTCGGGCGATACCGACACGTCGATCTCGGTGTCGTTGCCCAATCTGCAGACCCAGGTTCGGCTCACTCGCGGCGAACTCGAAGAGATGGTGCGACCACGGTTGCGCGAAACGCTCGAAGCGCTCGATCGGGCGGTGCGCAGCGCTGGTATCACTGTCGCCGACGTCAGCCGCATCCTGCTCGTGGGGGGCAGTTCGCGCATGCCGCTGGTCGGCGAGATGATCGAACGCGAGACCGGACGACCGGTGGCCGTCGATGCCCACCCCAAGTTCGCCATCTCACTCGGTGCCGCCGCGTTCGGCCAGTCCGCACCGGTGATCGCTCGGGTCCCCATCACCGGCAGCGTGCCCACTGTGCCTCCGCCGCCGGGCGCGCCGCCCGCGCCACGCTCGGCTCCCACGGCTCCTCCCCCGGTGGCACCTCCTGGTGCACCCTCTTCTGCACCCTCTTCTGCACCCTCTACTGCACCCCCTACTGCACCCCCTACTGCACCCCCTGGCCGGCCGGCGCCACCGGCGAGCCAGCGGTTCGAGCCAACCGCCACTGCAGCTGCAGCACCGCCAAACCGCAACAAGATGCTCGCCTTGGCCGGCGTTGGCATTGCAGTCGTTGTCGCCGTCATCGCCTTCGTCGCCTTCGTCGCGACCAGCGGCGGCGACACTTCGTCCGACTCGCCCACCACCCGACCGCAGGACTCGAACCCTGTCGACACCGGTGTCGATCCCACCACGCCAGACGTCACCACGCCCATCGTCACCGCCCCCATCGTCACCGGCGATCAACTCCGGGCGGCGTTGCTCACAGTCGGCGAACTCGAGCCCGAGTGGGTGGTGAGTTCGTTCACCGACACCGGCGACGACGTGTGCGGTCAGCTTCCGTCGAAGCAGCCGGTGACCGACCAGACGGTCGCCTTCGATCGATTCCTCGACACTCCCAACGCCCAGTCGTTGCTCAACACGGTGTCGGTGTACAGCAGTTCGGCCGATGCCGATGCAGTGTTCGAAGAGAGTCTGTCCATCGCGCAGAACTGCACGAATGCCACGCAAGTCATCGGAACCGTCACCTTCAATCTGACCTTCCTGGCGCAGCGGCTCGATGCCACCCTGCTCAGCGGACTAGCCCCCGAGTGCGACTCAGGTGCGCTCATCCTGGCGAACGCCACCGACCCGATTTCGGGCGTCTCGTTCAGCTCCAACATCTACACGGTCCGTTGCAAGAACGTTCTTGACGTCGTGCTCATCCAGGCCGGCGCGTCCGCCGATCCGGCTACGTACAACCCGCAACTGGCCGCGGCGATCGGTGTGAGCACCCAGAAGGTCGTACAGCTACCGCTGCAGCCGGGCTGATCGCACGGCTCGGCACCAGCGCATTCACGCCAGGTCGTGGGCGCTGGGACCATCCCACAGGTCGATGTCGGGCGCACACGTGAGCAGCCCAGCGCACGCCTGCGCCATCTCGATCATCAGTTCGCTGTCGAAGTGAGCCTGCTGGGCGGCGGCCGAATCCCACTTCTGAATGAGCAGGTAGCGCCCCGGCTGTGTCACTGAAGCACAGAGGTCGATGTTGCGACACGC
>JAYTNH010000266.1:0-8436 GCA_043748395.1 Ilumatobacteraceae bacterium
TCGAGCCCCACCGTGTAGGTGGCGCGAATGGGTTTGATCCAGTCGGTGCTGGTGAAAAACTGCTGCGATGCCGAGTTGCCGTAGTCGAACTGGGTGAGCGTGTAGATGCCCACCAGCAAGGTGGCGGCGGCGGTGGCGAGCGCGACGCCCTTCACCATCACTTCGTCTGACTTGGGGATGAACAGCATCACCAACACACCGGCCATCGGCAAGAACACACCGAGGCTGAGGAGCCAGTTCTGATCGCTGAGGGTATTCATAAGGGCACCGTCGGTCCTCTTCCGTTGTGACGTCTAGGTGTTGACGAGTTAGGTGTTGACGAGTTAGGTGTTGACGATGACGAGCACCATCGCGCCGACAGCAGCGGCAGCGAAGAGCAGTGCTCCGTATTGATTGACCTTGCCTGACTGGAGGGGACGCAATGCGTCGCCTGTTCCGCGAGCGGCTGCGCCGCTGCCGTTCACCGCACCATCGACCACACGCTGGTCGATGTTGCGATAAACCCATTCGCCTGTCCGTCGGCTACCGATGCCAACCTTGTTCACAATGCCATCGAGCACGTTCTGGTTCACCCAGTACGCAGCCTTCGAGATGGGGTGTGCGATGCCTCGGGCAATGACCTTCTCGTACAGATCATCGAGGTAGTACTTGTTCACCAAGAACTTGTGGCCGGCACCAAGTGCACGGCTACGGGTGGTGAGACCCTTGAGCGGTGAGTCGGCATCGCCGAACACTGCCTTGGTGAGCAACAGGCTCACGATAAAGCCCAGCGCCACGAACGCAATGCTGGGGACGGCATTGATCCACTCGAAGACTGCAGCCTCGGGCACCTCGACGCCAACCGACGAACCGACCCACTCGTGGAACTTCTCGATGTGGAATGGCGCCGCATTGAGGTACCCGGCAACAACCGCAAGGAACGCGAGGATGATCAGCGGCACAGTGATGAGCGCAGGCGAGTCGGTCTTCACCAAGAAGCCGTGCGCCGGCGCGTGATGCTCGTCGACATGCGCGACATGCGCGTCATGCGCGTGCGCGTCATGCACCTCGTGCGCGTGCTCGCCGGCTGCCGCTCCCCTGGCCTTGCCGAAGAAGGTGAGATAGGTGGCACGGGTCATGTACGCCGTGGTGAGGAACGCCCCGACGAGGCCGACGATGAAGAAGATGGTGTAGTGGTTGTGCTTGGCACCCTCGATGATCTCGTCCTTCGAGAAGAAACCGCTGAAGAAGGGGACGCCACACAGCGCCGCCGTCGACACCATCCAGGTCCAGAAGGTGATGGGCATCTTGGTGCGTAGCCCACCCATGTCCTTCTTCATGTCGAAGCTGTGGTGCGAACCGGTGTGCGCCACCGATCCGGCGCACAAGAACAGGCAGCACTTGAAGAACGCATGGGTGAATATATGGAACACCGCGGGCACCCAGGCACCGATGCCGAGGCCCATCATCATGTAGCCCAATTGGCTGACCGTGCTGTAGGCGAGCACTTTCTTGATGTCGTCCTGCACGAACGCGAGCGCTGCGGCGATGAGGATGGTGATCCCGCCGATGACCGCGATGAGGTTGAAGGTCTGTCCGGCCACGTTGATGTCGAGACCGGTATGGAACACCGGGTACAGGCGCGCCACCAAGAAGACGCCGGCGACCACCATGGTGCTCGAGTGCAGCAGTGACGACACGGGCGTGGGCCCGGCCATGGCGTCGGGAAGCCATGTGTGGAGGGGGAACTGGCCGCTCTTACCGATGCAGGCGATGAACAGGGCGACTGCTGCCCACAGCAGCGCTGTCTTGCTGGCGTCGCCACCAATGGCCCATTCGTTGATACCGGCGATGCTGAACGTACCGGACGCACCGAAGATGATGGCAGTGCCGACCAATAGTCCGATGTCGCCCACGCGGACGGTCCAGAACGCCTTGAGCGCGGCCTCGCTGTTGGCTCGTTCTTCCCACCAGTGACCGATGAGCAGGAACGAGCAGAGGCCCATGATCTCCCAGCCCAAGATGAGCTGCACCATGTTCTCGGCCAGCACCATGGTGAGCATGCCCGCGCTGAACAGCGTGATGGATGCGAAGAAGTGCGTGTAGCGACGGTCGCCGCGCACATATTCGAGTGAGTAGATCTGCACCAGAATGGAGATGAACGCCACCAAGAGCAACAACATGACGGCCAAGCCGTCGATGTGCTGGCCGACGCCGAACTCGGTGCCGCCGCTTTGCCACCACACCCACTTCTTGATGATCGGGGCGATGGTGGCATGCTCGCCACCACCTTCGCTGAGCGTGCGCATGAAGCCGGCCACGCCTCGACCGAGCGCACTGCCTTCTTCGCCGCCGGCATCGCCGACGTGCTGGATCCACTGATAGGTGACGCCAATGGCAAGCGCCAGCGACGACGCCATGCTGGCGATGCCGATCTCGGAACCCTTCATCGGCATCTTCTTGCCGAACAAGATGATGAGGGCGAAAGCCACCATGGGGATGACCGGGATGAGCCATGCGTGTTCGAGGAACCAGCCGGCGCTGTGCGCCGCGGCGGCACCCTCGTCAACAGCGAAGAACATGCCTCAGCCCTTCATTTCCGACAAGTCGTCGAGCGAGATGCTCTTGCGGTTGCGGTAGATCAGAAGCACCATGGCAAGGCCGACCCCAACTTCGGCAGCCGCAATGGCGATGATGTAGAGCGCAAACGTGTTGCCGTCGAGTCGGCCCCACAGCTGATCGAAGGCCAGCAAGTTGATGTTGACCGAGTTGAGGATGAGCTCGATGCTCATGAGCACCAGCACGGCGTTCTTGCGGGCGATGACGCCGTACACGCCGATGCAGAACAGCACGGCGCCGAGCAGGAGAAAGTTGTTGACAAGCATCGGCTAATCCTTCCGGGCCAAGACGATGGCGCCGATGACGGCAGCGAGCAACACAACCGACAGTGCCCAGAACGGCAGCAGATAGGGGCTGAAGATCTGATCGCTTAAGGCGGCGGTCGATACCTGTTGGCGCGGCTCTGGCAGCTTGGTATCACTGAAGCCATCGACGAGCACGTACACCATGACGCCCAGCATGAGCAGCGCAACGGGTATGCCGAGACCCCAGTTCTTGTTGTTGAGGTCGGTGTCGCTGCCGAGCTTGGCGCGGGTGAGCATGACACCGAACAAGAACAGCACCATGACAGCGCCGACGTAGACCAAGATCTGGGTGACGGCGACGAACTCGGCGGCGAGCAGTAGGTACTGCGCCGAGGCGCCGGCCATGACCATCACCAGCGAAAGCGCGGCGTGCACAACGTTCTTGCTGGTGACCACCTTGAGCGCAGAGGCGATCATGATCGCCGCGATGATGCCGAAACCGATGTTCTGGGCGACTTGGATGTCGCCAGTGGCAAGGATGACGCCGGCGATCATTTCTTCTTCTTCTCCGCGCCGGCTTCGAGCTCGGGCGCCTCTGGCACCGTTTCCATCCACTCGCCGAGCTTCGCCTTGTCGTGCAACAAGTCGGCGATCTTGGGCTCGCTGTACTCGTACTCGGGGCTCCAGAACAGCGCGTCGAACGGGCACACTTCGACGCAGATGCCGCAGTACATGCACAGCGCGTAGTCGATGTCGAAGCGGTCGAGTTTGTTCACCTTGCGCGGTGCGCCACCGGCACGACGCGGTGGGGCGAACTCTTTGTGGGCCTCGATGTAGATGCACCAGTCGGGGCAACTACGCACACACAACATGCACGAGGTGCAGTTGTCTTCGCGTAGGGCGATGACCCCGCGGGCACGCAGCGGTGGGGCCTCTTTCTCGTGCGGGTACTGCACCGTGGCAGCCCCGCCGCCCATCTTCTTGGGCTTCATGGTCTGCACCAACGTGTTGAGCGTGACGCCGAGGCCCTTGACCAGGCCGGGAACCTTGGGCTTGTCCATCAGAACGCCACCTTCAGGATTGCGGTGAGCATGATGTTGACGAGCGACACGGGGATGAGCACCTTCCATGCGAAGCGCTGCAGTTGGTCTTCACGGAACCGTGGGTAGCTGAACCGCACCCACATGATGATGAACGTGAGCACGATCATCTTGGTGAACAGAATGAGCGGCCCACCGATGTTCATCCAGTTGTCGATCGAGTCGACGCTGGTCCAGCCGAACCAGCTGAACGGGACTCCCCACCCACCGAGGAACAGCACCGCGGCGATGAGGCTGAACACGCCCGCGGTCGCGAACTCGGCGATGAAGAAGATGAGGAAACGGAAGCCCGAGTATTCGGTCATGTAGCCCGACACGAGCTCGCTCTCGGCGATCGGCATGTCGAACGGCGCCTGCGTGAGCTCGGCCTGCACGGCGATCATGAACACCACGAAGCCAATGCTCTGGGTGAGGATGTACGGGTTGCCCAGACCGCTCCAGCCAAACATCTCGCCGCTGTTCTGGGCCACCACGATGTGCTGCATGTTCATGGTGCCGGCCTGGATGACCACACCAACGACGGCGAGCACCATCGGCAGTTCGTAGGCGATGAGTTGACCTGCGGCACGCAAGCCGCCGAGCAGCGAATACTTGTTGGCGCTGCTCCAGCCGGCGATGAGGATGCCGAGCACGCTGATGCTGCTGACGGCCAGCATGTAGAACACGCCGGCGTCGAAGTCGGTGAAGTAGGCATCGGGACCGAACGGCACCACGGCCACCAGCAAGAACGTGCTGAGCAACACGATGAGTGGCGCCATGCGGAAGATGCGCGGGTCGGCGTTCTCGGGAGTGAGGTCTTCTTTTTGCAGCCACTTGCCGACCTCGGCGAACAACTGCATCGATCCGTACGGGCCGGCTTCCATAGGGCCTAGACGGCTCTGCATGAAGCTCATCATCTTGAACAAGAACAGGTACACGATGGTTCCGGCAGGGAGCAGCACTGCCACGGTGCCACCGAGCACACGCAACAACGACTGTGCCCAGTAGGGAAGATCAACCGCAAGCATCATCTGTCGATGTCTCCGAGGATGAAGTACAGCGAGGCGAGAATGGTGATGATGTCGGGCACGTACACGCCACGCAGTACCCACGGCACCACCGAGATGTTGTTGAAGCTTGCGGTGCGGATCTTGACGCGGAACGGACCGAGATCGCCCTTGCTCACCACGTAGTAGCCCATCTCGCCGAGCGGGTTCTCGGTGCTCACCCAGGCTTCGCCCTCGGGTACCTTGATGATGCGCGGCACCTTGGCCATGACCGGCCCGGCGGGCAGCGTGTCGATGAGTTGATCGACGATCTTGGTGGCTTCGCGGGTCTCCTGCAGGCGCATCCAGCAACGCGCGAAGCTGTCGCCGTCGGGGTGCGTCCAGACCTTGAAGTCGACCTTGTCGTAGGCGAGTGGCAGTTTTTGATCGCGGCGAAGGTCCCAGTCGACACCACTGGCGCGCAGGTTGGCGCCCGACAGGCCGTACTGGAGTGCCACGTCTTTGGGAATGACGCCGATGCCACGGGTTCGGCTTTGGAAGATCTCGTTGCCGAACAGCAGATCGTCCATCTCGTCGCAGAAGTTGCGGAGCTTCTTCATGACTTGCTTTGTCTCGGCCAACCAACCAGCGGGAAGGTCGTTGAACAGTCCGCCGATGCGGTCGAAGTTGGGGTGGAAGCGCCCGCCCGTGGCTCCTTCGATGAGGTTGAGCACGTACTCGCGATCGCGGAATGCCATGAACACCGGAGTGATGGCACCGAGCTGCACACCCAGGTCGCCGAGGAACAACGACACGTTGGCGATGCGGCTGAGCTCGAAGAGGATAGTACGGATGTGCTGGGCGCGAGGCGGTGCCTCGATGTCCATCAGCTTCTCGGCAGCCAAGATGAACGGCACCTCGTTGGCGAAGCTACCGAGCCAGTCGATGCGGTTGATCAGCGTGGTGACCTGCGGGAACGTGCGCACCTCGGTGAGCTTCTCGTAGCCGCGGTGCATGTAGCCCGCCGACGGGTCGGCCCAGATGACCTGTTCGCCGTCGAGGCGCACGATGATGCGCAGCGTGCCGTGGGTGGCCGGGTGCTGCGGGCCGATGTTCAGCGTCATGCCCTCGGTCTCGAGTTCGACGTTGAGGCGCGCATCGGCAGCCTGGGCCGCGATGTAGCTCAGCTTCTGACGATCGGCGAGGTCGGTCATGCGTCGTCGCTCGCGATCTGGTCGGCTGGCTCGTCGGCCGCTTCACCTGGCAGAGGCTCGACATCGACGATGCCTGGCCAGGGCTTCACCATGCGTGCCAGCAGCGGGAAGTCTTTCTTCAGCGGGTGCCCCTCGAACTCGGTGGGCAGGTACATGTTGCGCAGGTCGGGGTGGCCGGCAAAGTCGATGCCGTACATCTCGTGGCATTCGCGCTCG
Organism: Ilumatobacteraceae bacterium; assembly: GCA_043748395.1. GTDB lineage: Bacteria > Actinomycetota > Acidimicrobiia > Acidimicrobiales > Ilumatobacteraceae > JAYTNH01. The sequence continues at coordinate 6,339 of JAYTNH010000266.1, forward strand.
TGCCAATTGGCCCCCGCATACACGGTGACCCAACTGTCGACGACTTGGTCGTCGTCGGGTACGTCGGCCTTGATGGTGATGCCGAACTGCCCCTTGATGCTGCGCACGCGAGCGAACACCTGCATGCGGGTGTCGCCACCGGTGTAACCCTGCACGATTGCGGTAGGGCGCTCGACCGGCGGTTGCGTGGGGTCGTCTTCGCCCCGACCGTAGGGGCTTGGCATCCAGTCGATGCCAGACAGGAAGCAGAAGTAGTCGCAGCCCACCACATCGCGCAAAGCAAGGCCGGCGGCGCGCCACGCATCGGTGCGAACCCGCACCCACACGTCGTCGCCGGGCTTCACGAGGCTGTCGATCAGGGCATCGCCCAGCACCTCGCGCAACTGCTGCACGATGCCTTCGCGCAGTCCGTCGCCAGGCAGTGCCAGCGTCTCGGTGTCACTCAACCGAACCACCGCCAACCACGATGGGCTCGAGATTGAGCGGCACCGTGCCTTCGCCGCGCCAACGTGCCCCCATGTCTTCGTTCTTGATGCGCTGCTGGAGCAGCACCACACCTTCGAGCAGGGCCTCTGGCCGAGGTGGGCAGCCTGGCACGTAGACGTCGACAGGAATGATCTGATCGACACCCTTCGTGACGCTGTAGCTGTCCCAATAGGGGCCACCGCAGTTGGCGCACGAACCCATGCTGATGACGTACTTGGGCTCGGGCATCTGCTCGTAGAGGCGCTTGATGGCAGGCGCCATCTTGTCGGTGACGGTGCCGCTGATCACCACGAGGTCGGCTTGGCGCGGGCTGGCCGGCAGTGGGATGACTCCGAGGCGCATGACGTCGTAGCGCGGCGAGCCGAAGGCGGCACCCATCTCGATGGCGCAGCAGGCCAGACCCCACTGGTACACCCACATGCTGTAGGAGCGGCCGAGGTTGAACAGCGACGTGAGTGGTTTGGGCATGCGCCCACGATCTACGAAACCCATTTACTTGTTCACACCCAACGCAGCACGCCCTTGCGCCACGCATACACGAGGCCAAGGAGCAGGACGAATACGAAAATGCCCATCTCGACGAGGCCGAACGTGCCGTACCGTTCGAGTTGAGTAGCCCACGGGAAGATGAACACGGCTTCGACTTCGAAGATCACGAAGAGCAAAGCGAACACGTAGTAGCGAACCTGGCTCTGCGACCAACCGTCGCCCACCGGGTTGACGCCGCTCTCGTAGGCCATGAGCTTCTGCGGAGTGGGCCGACTAGGGCGCACCAGCGCCGAGATACCCAACAGCAGTCCGGCGAGCAGCAGGGCGAATGCCCCGAACCAGACCACAGTGAGGTAGTCGCGCAGAAAGTCTGACATCGCCGACGACGCTACTACGGCAAGAGAATCCGCTCACAAACCGAAGCCACCACCCCTTGGCGAACTTTGGTCGTGAGTCGCCCAGCGACCCTCTGCACACATCACGGCATCGTCACGGCCGCTCAACTCGCCCAACTCGGCGTCACCCGGTCTGCGCGCCGCCAGATGATGGCGTGCGGCGAACTGATGCCACTACACGAAGGCGTCTACCGGCATGCCGCGGCTGCCGATACCTTCCATTCGCGACTCACTGCCGCGTGTGCCGCCGACTCCGGCCTCGTCATATCCTGCGGAGGTGCATCCCGACTCTGGGAGTACCGAAGGTGAACGACGGTCGGAGTCCACCTCGTCGCCCCAGGGCCGACCAAGCCGATCGCAGCCGAGTTCAAGCTGCATCGGTGCCCCGTGTTACCCGACCACCACATCTTCGAACGCCCAGACGGCATCCGTGTCACCAGCCCGGCCCGAACTGTGTTCGATCTGGCTCGTCATCTGCGGTGGGTCGACCTCGAGAGTGTCATCGAGCAGGGCCTTCGACGCTCGATGTTCGACGTACCTACGCTGTACGACGTCGGCCGACTTCTGTGCAATAGGGGTCGAGCGGGATCGGGCCTCTTCCGTGACGTACTGGAGTCGCGTCCGATTTGGCGTCGGCCGGCCGGCTCGCATCCCGAGGTCCGGCTCGCCGTGCCCTGGGCGCTCGCGGCCTGAACCTCGACGAGGAGCCCACCGTTCAACTGCGCAAC
>JAYTNH010000267.1:0-3115 GCA_043748395.1 Ilumatobacteraceae bacterium
TCGCGGTCGATGGTGAGCAGTTGGCGGTCGCGCATGAGCACGCGCCCGTCGACGATGGTGGTGGTGACGTCGCTGGCGCGCACGCAGTACACGAGCGCGGCGGCCAGGTCGTGCAGGGGCTGACAGTGGAACCCTGAGACGTCGACCAAGATGATGTCGGCGCGCCGGCCAACTGCGAGTTGTCCGACCTGGTCGGCCAGGGCCGCCACGGCAGCCGACCCGGGGCCTGCGAGCCGTAGGGCCTCGACGCTGCGAAACGCCTCGCTGTCGCCACGGATCTGCTTCTGCGAGATCGCGGTCACCCGCATACTCTCGAAGATGTCGAGGGTGTTGTTGGATGCGGCGCCATCGGTGCAGTAGCCCACGGGTACGCCGGCGTCGATGAGCTCGCGAATGGGCGTGAGGGGGTGATGTGCGAACTTGAGGTAGCCCTTGGGGCCGTGGGTCACGCCGACGCGGTCGGCATACGCGCCCAGCAGCGGGATGTCGGACGACACGATGCCGTTGCCGTGCGCGATGATCGCCCCCGCATCGAGTACGCCGGTGTTGTCGAGCACCTGGATGGGAGTGAGGCCACGTTCGGCGAGGCTCGATTGGGTCTGCGCGATGTCTTCCGCGGCGTGGAGATGCACACGTACGCCCAGGCGCCGAGCCGCATCGGCTGCACCACGCAGGTCGTCGTCGGTGCATGTGTACGGTGCATGTGGCGCGATCGAGGTGGTGATGAGGCCGTTGGCCTTGTCGTTCCAGGTCGCCGCGAACTCGACAGACTGCTCGAGGCCGGCCGGGCCTTGCGAGCTGAAGAACGCCGAGCCGAGGTTGGCGCGCATTCCACTGTCGGTGATCGCCCTCGCCGCTTCGTGCATGAAGAAGTAGTGGTCGACCACTGTGGTGACACCGCTCTCGATCATCTCTGCGGCGGCCACCATGGTGCCGAGGTAAACATCGTGGGCGACGACGTTCACCTCCATCGGCCAGATGTAATCGTTGAACCACCGGCCCACCGTCACATCCTCGGCAGCGCCCCGCAAGAACGTCATCGCCGCGTGGCAATGCGTGTTGATCAAGCCGGGCATGGCCACTTGTCCTCGCGCGTCGATGACGTTCGTCGCGTTCGTCGCGTTCGTCGCGTTCGTGTCGCCCGTCGCTGAGATGCTGGTGATGGCGCCGTTGGCGATCTCGATCGTGCACTGCGGGAAGAACGAAGTGACGTCACCCGCGGTGCCGACGAGGGCCGTGCAGTTCACAATGGCAAGGTCGGGTGCAGGCATGGCGTGACGTTACGCGACAATGCACTCATGTCGAGCGAACTCACTGGTGCAACCACCGAACTTCTCCAGGCCCTCATCCGCAACGAGTGCGTGAACGATGGCACCCCCGACTCCGGTGGTGAGACCCGCAACGCTCAGCTGCTGCAGGGCTATCTCGAAGGCAGTGGGGTCGGCATCGAACACTTCGAGCCGCGCGCAGGCCGGGGCTCGGTGGTGGCGCGCATCGAGGGCACCGATCCGACGGCGCCCACCCTGTGTCTCATGGGACACACCGATGTGGTGCCCGTGAATCCGGCCGGTTGGTCGCGTGACCCCTTCGGCGGCGAACTGATCGACGGCGAGGTGTGGGGGAGAGGCGCAATCGACATGCTCAACGTCACCGCCTCCATGGCGGTCGCGTTCCGTCAACTCGCGCGCAGCGGCTGGCGCCCACGCGGCACGCTCGTGTACTTCGGTGTTGCCGACGAGGAGGCAGGTGGAACGTTCGGCGCCGAATGGATGTGCAACACGCACTGGGACGCAATTCGTAGCGACTACGTGCTCACCGAGCTGGGCGGTTGGTCGATCATCGGCAGCGACGACGTGCGGCGAGTGGTGGTGAACACCGGGGAGAAGGGCATTGCCTGGCGAAGGCTGCGAGTGTCGGGTACGCCCGGGCACGGATCGATGCCGTTCGGTGCCGACAACGCGCTGGTGAAGGCGGCCGAGGTGATTCGTCGACTATCGATGTATCGGCCGAACGCCCACATCTCCGAGGTGTGGAAGGCACAGGTTGCGGCGATGCCCCTGCCTGACGATCTGAAGGCCGCGCTCGTCGACCCCGCCCGCATCTGGTCGACCATCGAAACCCTTCCACCGGCGCTGGCGCGCACATGCCACGCCCACACCCACACCACCTTCTCACCCAATGTGGTGCATGGTGGCCAGAAGACGAACATGATTCCCGACATGGTCGAGATCGAGGTCGACATTCGCACGGTGCCCGGCACCACGCGGGCCGACGTCGAAGCGCACCTGAGCGAGGCGCTCGGTGATCTCGCGCCGTTCGTCGAGATCGGTGTGCTAGGGCAGAACGATCCCACAGAATCTCCTGGCGGCAACGCGCTGTGGGATGCCATCTCGGGAGCGACGCAGGTTGCGTACCCTGGCGCTGCACTGATCCCCGGACTCATCGTCGGCGGCACCGACGCCCGGTTCTTTCGCGAGCGCGGCACGATTGCTTACGGCACCGGACTGTTCTCGCCATCGGTGACCATCGAATCGTTCGGTACACGGTTCCACGGCAACGACGAGCGCATCGACACCGAGTCGCTCGGTCTGGCCGCCGACTTCTGGGCGCACATCGCCAAGAACATCTGCGGCTGAGACGTCAGCGGCCGACGGCGCGCGTCCGGTAGCGTGCGCACCCGTGCCATCAAACGAAGGCGAGTCCGCGGCCCGTGCTGCATCGGGTTCTCCGCGTGTTCTGCGAGTGGGCATGGTGTGCCCGTACAGCCTGTCGGTGCCCGGTGGCGTCCAAGGGCAGGTGATGGGGCTTGCGCGCGAGCTTCGCAAGGCAGGCGTCGAGGTACGAGTGCTCGGTCCGTGCGACGGTCCTCCTCCGGCAACCTTCGTCACGCCCCTGGGCAACAGCCTGCCCACCGCAGCCAACGGGTCGATGGCCCCACTGGCCCCCGACCCCTCGGCCGCCCTGCGTACCATGCGTGCACTCGACGACGAAGTGTTCGACGTGCTGCACATCCACGAGCCGCTCGCGCCCGGACCCTCGCTCACTGCCGCTGTGCTTCATCCGGCACCGGTGTTGGCAACGTTTCATGCCGCCGGCGAGAGCGCGAGCTACCGAT
>JAYTNH010000268.1:0-3456 GCA_043748395.1 Ilumatobacteraceae bacterium
AATGGCGGCGCGAGCAATACGGATCTGCACGTTGTCGTCGACTTCGAGCCATGCGATGTCGCCGTCGAACGGATTCGCGAGCGCGTCGACGGCCTTGGCGTGGCCGAGCCCGAGATCTTGCGGCAAGACAACACCATCGTGGTGAACCTACCGGGCGTGAAGAACCAGGCCGAGGCCGAAGCGCTGGTGCAGGTGACGGGTCAGGTCTACTTGCGACCCGTGCTCGGGTGCGGCGCTGCGCCCGACCCCAACGCCACCAGCACCACGGTCGACCCGCTGGCAAGTACAACAACGATCGATTCGACCGCATCGACCACCACGGCCGTTCCTGCGGCTACCAGCACTACCTCGGGGGCGACGTCGACCACTGCCGCGCCGGGTCCGAGCCGCCGCGCCAGTGTGCCTGCTGATACGTCCACCACGTCGGTGCCCGACACCACGCCCGGTGGCACGAGCCCGGTGGCAACCACCACGGGCGACACCACTCCGGTCGATAGCACTCCGGTCGACAGCGGCGCTGCCGTTTCAGACCCGACCCAACAACAGTTGTTGCCAGGTCTGCAGGGCGAGCAGTGCCTCGTCGGCCCTGCCGGCGGTAGCGGTGAGGTGTTCAACAACGACGCTGGCGCCAGCATCATCCCTGGCGAGGGTTGGGGTGTCGTGGTTGGCCTGCGTGGCGGAGCGGCCGGAGAAGACGTGTGGAACGCCCTGGCCCGCAAGTGCTTCGACGGTGGTGCAGAGTGCCCGAGTCGCCAGTTGGCCATCGAGCTCGATGGCATCATCGTGTCGCACCCCTCGGTGAACACTCCGACGTTCAGTGGAAATGTGCAAATCTCGGGCGCGTTCACAGAAGGCGAGGCCAAGAACCTTGCCCGCGTGTTGCGCAGTGGCTCATTGCCGGTGCGACTCGAAGTCGTGTCCACCCAAACCGTCTCGCCGTCGCTCGGAACTGATTCGTTGCGCGCAGCGGTCATCTCCGGACTGGTCGGCGTACTGTTGGTGCTCCTGTTCATGCTGCTCTATTACCGCGTTCTCGGGCTCGTCGTGGCAGTTGGCATCACCGTCACGGGAGCCATCGTGTGGAGCATCGTCTCCATCCTGTCGCGCACGTCTGGCCTGGCCCTGTCGCTATCTGGTATCGCCGGCATGATCGTGGCCGTCGGTGTCACCGTCGACTCGTATGTGGTGTTCTTCGAACGGCTGAAGGACGAAGTCCGCAACGGTCGCACGCTACGTAACAGTGCGCGGCGCGGTTTCGCCGGGGCCTGGCACACCATCGTGGTTGCCGACCTCGTTTCGCTGCTCGGGGCGCTTGTCCTGTGGTATCTCACCGTTGGGTCGGTGCGAAACTTCGCCTTCTTCCTCGGCTTGTCCACGCTGTGCGACCTCGGGGTTTCCTACTTCTTCACTCGGCCGGCCGTGCTACTGCTTGCCGACACCAAGTGGATGGGGCGTCGCAAGGTCATGGGCCTCGAAGTTGCTCATCTCGGAGGTGCCAAGTGACCGACACGATCGACATCGAAGATCTGGTCTCCGACCGGCAGCGACGTGGCCCACTCGGCCGGCTGTACCACGGCGAGACCGCCATCGACTTCTTCGGTCGGCGGTGGTGGTGGTTCGCGATGTCCATTGTGCTCGTCTCTGTCACGTTGGTGTCGTTGTTCGCCAGCAGCCTCAACCTGGGTATCGATTTCGAGGGTGGCGTGGCCTGGGAGGTCTCGGCCGACAAGGTGACCGAGTCGCAGGTTCGCGACATCCTCGACAGCAATGGCGTGGCTGGTTCGACCGCGAAGATCCAGAAGCGCACGTCGGCCTCCGGCTCTGTGTTGCTCATCCAAGTGGGCGATCAGACGCCCGAGAAGCGCCAAGAGGTGCAGGCCGCGTTGGCTGCGGCCGGCGACGTCGAACTCGGTGACGTGAGTACCAGTTCGGTCAGCAGCACCTGGGGACGCAGCATCACCGAGAAGGCAATTCGTGCCCTCATCGTCTTCTTCGTGCTCGTGCTCATGTTCATCTCATGGCGACTCGAATGGCGAATGGCCATCGCTGCCATCGCTGCCATGGTGCACGACGTCGTCATCAGCGTCGGGGTGTACTCGGTGTTCGGCTTCGAGATCACCCCCGCCACAGTGGTGGCGTTCCTCACCATTTTGGGCTACTCGTTGTACGACAGCATCGTGGTGTTCGACAAGGTGAAAGAGAACGAACTCCGCTACACGGGCACCAAGATCGCATACGCCGACATCATGAACGTTTCGATGAACCAGGTGCTGATGCGGTCGCTCAACACCACCACCGCTGCTGTTCTGCCCGTGCTGTCGCTGCTGGTGCTCGGAGCCGGGTTCATGGGCGCCGTCACTCTGCGCGAGTTCGCGTTGGCGTTGCTCGTGGGCTTGCTCATCGGCTCGTACTCATCGATCTTCGTTGCGTCGCCGCTGGTCGTCGTGGCCAAGCAGGGCGAAGCCAAGTACCGCTCCATGCGTGGACAACGCTCGACCGGCGTCGAGCTCGAGCGCCTTGTCCTGGGTGGCACCCCTAGCGGCCGTGGCTCGCGCTCGCGTTCTGCCAGTTCCGCAGCGGCCAGCTCATCTGTCGCAACTGCGGTCGACAGCAGTCCTCAAGCGTTGCTCACGCACCCACCGCGGCCACGCAAGAAGAAGCGCCGGGTGTAGCGGGCAACCGCTACCCTGCACACCATGCCAGCGAACGGTCACTGGATCACGCGATTCATTCGCGACATTGCCGATTACCCCATTCCAGGCGTTGTGTTCCGCGACATCACTCCGCTGTTCGGCGACGCCGAAGGTTTCGGCAAGTCGATCACCGAACTCGTGCACCGGTTCGGTGACGTACCTGTTGATCGAGTGTTGGGCATCGAGGCGCGAGGCTTCATCGTGGCTGCGCCCGTGGCATATCGCATGGGTGCTAGCTTCGTGCCGGTGCGCAAGTCGGGCAAGCTCCCGTGGGCGATCGTGCGCGAGGAGTACAACCTCGAGTACGGCTCCGATGTGCTCGAGATGCATCGTGACGCCATTCATCCCGGTGAGCGCATCCTCATCGTCGACGACGTGCTCGCCACGGGTGGCACGGCATCGGCAACGTGTCGGCTCGTCGAAGAGCTCGGGGGAGTGGTGGCCGGGCTCGGTTTCCTCATCGAACTGAGCGACCTAGACGGCCGCTCAAAGCTCTCCAACTACTTGGTCGAGAGTCTGGCTATCTACTGATGGGTCATTGTTCCCCGCGGGGCCACTGACGATCTATGGCTGCTGTCGATCGCGTCCTGCCATGGCGTCGGCACCAGAACGCCACCGCTGAGGAGCTCACGCCCATCCTCACTGCCTACCGGCGCCACCATCCCAAGGCGCCGGTAACACTCATCAATCACGCGTACGAGATGGCCCGCGAGGCTCATCGCCATCAACTGCGTACTAGCGGCGAGAGCTACATCAACCATCC
>JAYTNH010000269.1:0-4686 GCA_043748395.1 Ilumatobacteraceae bacterium
CGCCGGGCTACGCGGCCGCTCTCGACGAACTCGAGACCATCCTCACCGACCTCGAGCGTGCCGATGTCGATGTCGACGTTCTGGCCGTACGCGTCAAGCGCGCCGCAGAGCTCATCGCCTTCTGCCGCGACCGCATCGGTAGCGCCCGTATGCAGATCGAACAGATCGTTGCCGATCTCGGGGTCGAGCAAACCTGAGCGCGCTCTGCCTCGGGTCGCTGCCGCGTCCCGACGATTCGCTCATAGTCTGCGGCTGTGACCAACTCTGCGCTGCCGCCTTCTGTGGCTCACATTGCGGCACGTGTCGAAGCACGCCTCGCAGTGCTGCTCGACAGCGAGCTCGAGCGGTGGTCGACGTTCGATCCCGACCTAGCCGAGCCGTTCGGCGAGATCGGTCGCCTGGTGCTCGCAGGTGGTAAGCGCCTGCGCCCCGCGTTCTGCCACTGGGGGTATGTGGCCGCTGGCGGTGACGCCACCGACCCGATGGTCACCAATGCCGGTGCCGCGCTCGAGTTGATGCATGCGTTCGCGTTGTTTCACGACGACGTGATGGACGACGCTGCGAGTCGGCGCGGCGCGGCGACCACGCACACGGTGTTCAGCGGTCACCATGTCGACGGCGATTGGTCGGGCGAGTCGCGGCGCTTCGGTGAAGGGGTGGCCATTCTGGTGGGCGACCTCGCCTTCGTGTACGCCGATCAACTCATGACCGGTGCGTCGGCCGAGGCATGGGCGATCTGGAACGAGTTGCGTATCGAGCTCAACGTGGGTCAGGTGCTCGACATCATCGGCGGCGTGCGCAACGATCGCCGCCTCGACAAAGCCGAGCGCATCTGCCGTTACAAGAGCGGCAAGTACACCATCGAGCGCCCCTTGCATCTCGGCGCAGTGATGGCGGCTCCCCACCGCGCTGGCGAGCTGTTGGCTGCGCTCAGTGCATACGGCCTGCCGTTAGGAGATGCGTTTCAGATGCGCGACGACGTCATGGGCGCGTTCGGCGACGCACACGTCACGGGCAAGCCCGTCGGCGGCGATCTGCGCGAGGGCAAACCGACACCCCTCATGGCCCGCGCCGTGGCGGCCGCGTCGCCATCGCAGGGCGAGGTGCTGGCGATGGTGGGCAGGCCGCACCTCAGCGACGCCGACGTTGCTCGGGTGCAGCAGGTGATCGTCGACACGGGCGCTCTCGACGCGCTCGAACAGCACATCGCGATGCTGACTGCCAATGCCGTAGCGGCGCTCGATGCTGCGCCCATTGCCGCCGACGCCCGCGCCGAGCTCACCGCACTTGCCTACGCAGTAAGCCACCGCCAGATCTGACCAGCCCGTTCTGGCCAGCCCGATATGGCCAGCCCGATATGGCCAGCTCAGGCGGCGTACATCTGCAACGCCTCGGCGAGGCTGGTGGTGACCACACCGACTTCCTTGGCCACCGCTTCGAGCCATGGTGGCCGAACCATTGCTGCAATGGCGATGGGTTCTTCGAGCGGTGACACTGCAGCGGCCATGTGCACGAACAGCGTGGCGTAGTCGGGTGGACGCAGGTCGCGGCTCATCTCGAACAACGCATAGGGGTCGGGTGGGTCGGCACGCGGAGGCAACAGGACGAAACTCTGCGACGTGGGGCTGATCGCGCCGCCTGCAAGGCCCGGGCCGTCACAGATCACCGCCCCGTGAACCTGCTGGGGTCGTGAGCCGGCGAGCAGCAACGCCACATACGCGCCCAGACCGCGACCGACCACCGTCACGCCGGGCCCGGTCACGCCGGCGTGCGAAGCGCACAGCGCGGCGAGCGCGATGTCGGCGTCGGCCAACAGCATTTCGGCGCTGTAGCCGCCGCCGGCGGGAATGGTGGACTGGCCATGCCCGGTGAAGTCGAGCGCCGCGACCGGGCCGGCCCAGTCGGCGACCCACCTCGGCGGTTTCGTCACGGACGATTCGCCCAGGCCGTGCAGGAGCAGCAACGGCCGGCCGGTGGTGACCTCGGGACGCAGGTGATGCAGGGCAAGTGTCACCTTGTTGTGCGTGAGCCTGGTGGTGACCGTGTTGGTGACCGTGTTGGTGACCGTGTTGGAGCGCCCAGACGAGCTCATGCTGACCCCTCGCCGATGAACTCGAGCACCATCGCGGCCACCTGATCGGGGCGCTCGATGTGCACGAAGTGGCCGACATCGTCGAGCACCTCGCAACGACCATCTTGGGGCATGAATGGCAGCACCTTGCGCGGATCGGTGCCCCATCCCATCTCTTCTTGCTCGTTACCCAGAATGCCGAGGAAGGGCATGGGCAGGCCTGGCAGGCGGGTGATGGTCCACTCCGGTCGCCACGGCCCGAAGCCGCCGAAGCGCATGCTGGGGTCGATCTTCCAGCGCCAGCCGTCTGGGTCGTGGCGAGCGCCGACGCTCACGAGGTGGCACAACCACTCGAACGACAGACGTGGGTTCATGCGACCGCGCCTGCGGGCGAGCTCTTCGAGGGTGCCCGGCTTGCGCGACGCATCGGACAGGGTGTGGCGATGATCGAGCCAGCCGGTGATGTCGCTGGCCATCATGCGCGTACGTTCGTGATCGCTCACGTCGGGGATGCGACGTCGGTAGGGGATGCCGTCGAGGTTGATGAGATGGCTGAAGCGGTACGGCTGCGCGTCGGCGAGCTGGATCATGAGTGCGCCGCCCTTGCTGTGGCCGATCACCGGAGCCGGTCGCTGCGTGACGCTGTCCATCACGGCCATCGCGTCGCGGAGGTCGCCGTCCCAGCCATAGAGCGCCGGGTGTTCGCTGTCGCCGTGCCCGCGCTGATCCCATGCCACCACGCGCCAGCCCGCTGCCGCGAGCTTGGGGCCGAACACGTCGTAGGTGCGGGCGAAGTCGAAGCCGCCATGCACCAAGAACAGCGGGTCGGCAGCTTCGTCACCCCACTCGTGCACGGCGATGCGTAGGCCACCCACGTCGAGTGGGTACTGCCGCGCCGGTGTCGCTGCGCCCGGATAGTCGCCGATTGCCATCCCGTGACCATAGAGCGCGCAGTACGGCCCGCCGCAGTGCGGCCACTGCATAAACCCGCCTAGCATTCGTGCCATGAAACGCCCTGCGGCCGGAAACCGACTTCGAGTAGGTCTGCTCGCCGGCGTTCTGGTGGTGCTGCCAATCGTCGTCGGTGCGTGCGGCGCCAACGAGTTGTCCGACGGCACACTGCCGCCCATCGTCACCACCACATCGACCTCCACCACGATTGCTCCTCCCACCACCATCCCCGACGACTACATCATTCAGCCGGGTGACACCCTGAAGAAGATCGCGATCGCCTTCAACGTCACCGAGGCCGACCTGATTGCGCTGAACGAAATCACCGACCCCGACAAGATCGAGGCCGGTGCGAAGCTGAAGATCCCTGGTCCGGGCGTGGTCATTCCCACCACCGTCGCCGAGACCACGACTACTACGTAGGCCTTCCTGTCACACATGACGGCACGGTCTGAGCTAGAATGCTTAGGCCCCTAACGATCTCGTCCGACACGAAGGGATATCGTTGCACCATGAGCTTTTGGCCGAACAACGAGCACTGGAGCGTCGAGATTCCGCTCCGCACGTCGCACCCTCGCCTTGCGGCCCTCGACGACATCGGATTCGTTGCCTTGGTCGATGCTTCTTTCGACGTGCCCACCTGCGAGTTCGAGCAACTCACCTACCTCGACTGGAAGAGCGGCGGCGACACCAACTTCGCACCCCTCGCATCGGCCGACGGCGAGCTCGACTGCCGCGGCTTCTGGGACAAAGGCAAGACCGACAAAGACGCAATCTGGACGTCGAATGCTGCGCTTGCCCCGACGCTGCGTGACTACGTGGCGAGCGTGGGAGCCAACTTCGGACGCGTCCGCATCATCAAGCTCGAGCCGCAAGACCGCGAGCAGGCCATTCGCAGCATCCACCGCGACGACAACAACCGCTTCAACCCCGACACCGAGGGCTGGGTCGTGCGTACCTGGTTAGAGCTCACCGACAACCCCGACAGCTACATGTTGCTCATGGACAACGACGCCGATGGCCTTCCCGATCGCGCCACCGAGCGGAGGGTGACGCTGCACAAGGGAGCCCGCTTCGTGGTCGACACACAACGGCTCTGGCACGTCGTGGTGCACAACGGCACTGCGCCGCGTTACGCGCTCATCACCAGCTTCGAGAGCGGCCCCGCGCTCGAGCAGTGGACCGAGTCGCAGCTTCCCGCACGCGTGTGACCGTCAACCGCGGTGGGTCACCGTGAGGTTGGCCACATCGCGCATGATCGTTGCCATCTCGAAGTCTTTCGGCGTGTAGATGGCGGCAACGCCGGCAGCCAGCAGTCGCTCACGGTCGGCCTCGGGAATGATGCCGCCCACTACCACGGGGGCATCGACGCCTTGCTCGCGTAACGCGGCCACGATGCCGGGCACCAACTCGAGGTGTGAGCCCGACAAGATGCTGAGGCCCACCACGTCGGGGTCTTCGTCTCGCGCCGACGCAACGATTTGTTCGGGCGTGAGGCGGATGCCCGAGTAGACGACTTCCATGCCGGCGTCGCGCGCCGCAACGGCGATCTGCTCGGCACCATTGCTGTGACCGTCGAGGCCAGGCTTGGCCACCAGGAACCGCGGTGGTCCGCCGGCGATGGTCTTGACGAAGGCGGCGACTGCGGCGAGCTCGCCCACGCG
>JAYTNH010000270.1:0-3708 GCA_043748395.1 Ilumatobacteraceae bacterium
CACGGCGAGTGGCGCCGGTTGCGATGCGATGAGCGCGGCGCCCAAGCAGATGGCGTTCTTCGGGTTGGCGTCGACCGCGACGGGGCGGTGCAGGGTGGAACGCAACAGGTCGGCCACCATCGGCATGCGCGACGTGCCGCCGACGAGCAGGATGCGGTCGATGGTTGCGAGCTCGAGGCCGGCCAGTCGCACGGCGCGCTGGGTCGCCTCGACCGTCTCGATCACCCGTGGCCTGATCAGGTTTTCGAGCTCGCTCCGGTTGATCACCACCGAGGTGTTGACGGTAGGGAGGTGGACGGCCACCTCTGCAGAGGTGTCGGTCGACAGTGCTTCTTTGGCACGACGGCAGTCGTCGCGCAGGCGCCACGTGGCGGCGAGCACTGCCGGGTCGGAGGGGTCGAGGTCGACCGAGAGGTGCTCGAGGACGTGGCCGAGCACGGCCTGGTCGACGTCGATGCCGCCGAGTCGATCCATGCCTGTCGGACTACCGATGAGCTCGAATCCACTGTCGGCGGTACGACGCACAAGCGCCGCATCGAACGTGCCGCCGCCGAAGTCGTACACCACGACGACCGCGCCCTGATCGATCGCCGACCGTTGCGCGTACGACACGGCGGCGGCCTGCGGCTCGCTGAGGAGCACGACGTTGTCGAGGTCGGCGAGGCGCCCGACCTCGCGCATCAGGTCGAGCTTGTAGGGGCCGAAGTTCGCGGGGTGGGTGAGCACCACCTGGCTCGGCGGTCCGCCCTCGGTCTGGCTGACCTGGGCCACCACCCATTTCAGGACGATCGCCATCAGCGCCTCGGGGGTGTACGGCGTGCCGCCGAGCATCAGCGGGGTGGTGTCGCCGAGGCGTCGCTTGAACTCTCGCCCGACGCGCGTTGGCTCGGCCGAGGCACGCCGTTCGGCGGTTTCACCGATCGCGATGTCACCGTTCTCGCTGACGACCACGATCGACGGGATGGAAGACGTCGCCGTTCCCAACTGGCAGATCTCGGCACGGCCGCCGCGACCGATCGCAGCGGCCGTGTAGGTCGTGCCTAGGTCGACGCCGAGTACGTACGGTTCCATGCCAGATCCCCCTCTGTGGCGGGCCACCGGCCGCACCGTTGGCAACGTTACATCGCCGTGACCCTGCTCTGGTCGGGAGTGTCTGTTGCGGGTCGGTTACGGGAGGGCGTTGCGAACGCTGGTTGCGATGCCTTCGGCGTCGAGACCGAACTGCGCCAGGATGCGATCAGGTTTGGCCTGTGGGATGAACCGGGTGGGAACGCCTAGCACGTGCACGGGCACCGTGGACGCGATCGCGTGCACCTGATCGGCCATGGTCATGCCGATGCCACCATCGCGAATGCCGTCCTCGCACGTAAACACGACAGCGTGGCGAGCGGCGTCGGCGATCATGGCAGGGTCGAGGGGCGCGCATGATCGTGCATCCCATACCGTTACGTCGATGCCGCGTTCGGCGAGTGCCTCGGCCGCCTTCAGTGCGGTGCCCACCAACTTGCCGATAGCCAGGATGCACACGCCGCCATCGCCAGTGCGCGCCTGGCGTGCGAGCAACCCGACCCCGACATCGTGCTCGCCGACCTGACGGGCGGCGCCTTTGGGGTAGCGAATGGCCACAGGGCCCTGCGCCGCAAGTTCGAGCGCATCGTGCAGCATGACCTGCAGGTCTTGTGCGCTCGAGGGTGCGAGCACGCGCATGCCGGGCACCTTGGCCAACAGCGCCATGTCGTACACGCCGTGATGGCTCGGCCCGTCGTCGCCGGTGATGCCCGCGCGGTCGAGGCAGAACACAACAGGCAGCCGGTGCAGCGCAACGTCGTACACGACTTGATCCCAGGCACGGTTGAGGAACGTGCTGTACAGCGCCACCACAGGGCGTAGACCGCCCATCGCCATGCCTGCAGCGCCGGTGACCGCGTGCTGCTCGGCAATGCCGACATCGAAGAAGCGGTCGGGGAACCGAGCCTGGAATGGCAGGAGCCCGGTGGGGCCGGGCATGGCCGCGGTGACCGCAACCACTCGCGGGTCGGCCTCGGCTTCTTTGATGATCGCGTCGGCGAACGCCTGGGTGTAACCGGTGGGTACAGCCTTGGGAGGGCCGACAGCGGGATCGAACACGGGCGCGTCGTGGAGATGCTTTTCGTCGTCGTCTTCGGCGGGCGCGTAGCCACGCCCCTTCTGCGTCAGCACGTGCACGAGGATGGGGCCTTCCGCCGACAGTTCGATGGCGTTGCGGAACGTGTGCTCGAGCTCCTCGATGTCGTGGCCGTCGATGGGGCCGACGTACCGCACACCCAATGCCTCGAAGAACGACGGTGGCTGCAGGAACTCGCGCACCGCAGCCTTGAACGCGTCGACGCCCTTCTCGGCCTGCAGGCCGACGTACGGCAGGTCGCGCAGGAAGTTTTCGAGCCGCCGCTGGCGTCGGACGTACACCGGGTTGAGGCGAATGCTGGTGAGGCTGTGCGACAGCTTTTCGGTGATGCGCGCGGGCAGACTGGGATGGTTGGCCATCGCTTGGTCGAGCGCGCTGGGGCCAGCCGTGAGGTTGCTGATGGTAGGTGCGTAGCTGCGGCCGTTGTCGTTGAGCACGATGATGACGCGCTGGCCGCTGTGACCGATGTTGTTGAGCGCTTCGTACGCCATGCCCCCGGTCATCGAGCCGTCGCCGATGATCGACACGATGTGCCGGTGGGGGTCGACGCCGGCGTCGCGTGCGACTGCGAGCCCGTAGGCGTACGACAGCACCGTGGACGCGTGGCTGTTCTCGATGTAGTCGTGGGCGCTCTCTTCGCGACTGGGGTAGCCCGACAAGCCACCTGCCTCGCGAAGGTGCTCGAAGCCCGACTGTCGGCCGGTGACGATCTTGTGCACGTATGCCTGGTGACCGGTGTCCCACAAGATGGCATCGGTGGGGGAGTCGAACACGCGGTGCAGCGCGAGCGTGAGCTCGACGGCACCGAGGTTGGAGCCGAGGTGGCCACTCGACTTCGAGACGGCGTCGACCACGAAGTCGCGAATCTCGCCGGCGAGGTCGCCGAGCGCGGCGTAACTGAGCGAGCGCAGGTCGGACGGTTGGCGGATGTCGTGCAGCACCATGACCCTCACGACGCTACCTGCACCCTCGGTGTCACGCATGCCAGGGCGCTAGCTTCCCCCCATGCCCGCCAATCGCTTGCCCGATCTGTTCGACCTTCACGGCCACACCGCCCTCGTCACGGGTGGCAACGGTGGCATCGGGCTCGGCATGGCCGCGGCGCTGGCCGCACACGGCGCGACGGTGGCCATCTGGGGCACGAATGCGGCCAAGAACGCTGCGGCCGCCGAGCAACTCCGCGCCCATGGCGGGCGAGTACTCGACCTCGTCTGCGATGTCGGCGACCATGAAGGTGTCATTGCGTCGATGCAGGCCACCGTCGACCAACTGGGGGCTGTCGATTCGTGCTTCGTCAACGCCGGCGTGGGCGGCCAGGCCCCGAGCTTCGTGGGCATGACCGAGGACGAATGGCATCGGGTGATGCGCGTCAACCTCGATGGAGCCTTCTTCACGGCGCAAGAAGCAGTGAAGCGCATGGTGGCCCAGGGCGAGGGCGGATCGGTCGTGTTCACCACATCGGGGAGCGCGAAGTTCGGCCAGCAGAAGGGCCAGCACTACGGCGGATCGAAGGGCGCAGTGATCTCGATGATGAAGGGCATCGC
>JAYTNH010000271.1:0-3676 GCA_043748395.1 Ilumatobacteraceae bacterium
GTGAGCTCATGATCGAGCAGGTGGCGAATGCCGCGAGCCTCGCGTTCGATCGCTCGCTTGCGCATCACCAGCACGGTCTGCACCCGCAACAGTTCGTCGAACGCCAAGCGCCGCCGAGCGATCTCTTTCTCGCCCATCGACTCGGGAACGTGGATCGAGTGCAACGCCTGATGCCGCCCGATGAGGCCGTACCGCCGGCGGATGTCGGCCGGCAACGGATCGGCGAGACCCCGCTGCTCGCAACGCGCCAGCGCTTGCTCCACCCACCCTGCGATCTCCCAGGTGTTGAGCGCCACCTTCTCGCTCTGCGGATAGATGGGCACGATCTTGCCAGTGCGGTCGCCGATGAGATCGACGATGGGGTTGGTCATCTGGAGGCCACCGCGGTACACGTCGGCCTTGCCGAAGAGCGCGATCTGTAAGCCCTCGCGCAGCTGTCGCTCGCGCCACGGCTGATTGAAGAACACCACGTTCAGCCGACCGCTGCCATCACCAACCACCGCTTCCACCATGGTGCGGCGATTGCGGCTGACGCGCTTGGTGACAGTGCGTACGGTCACGAGCACGAGCGCCTCACGGCCCGCTACGAGGTCACTCACCCGCGCCTCATTGGTGCGATCTACCCATCGGCGCGGGTACGTGGTGAGCAGGTCGAGCACGTGTTCTATCCCCACTTCACGCAACGCCGCGAGCTTCTTGTCGCCCACACCCTTGAGCCGCTCGACCCCGATGCCGGCGAGCTCGCGCAGCGTGAGTTCGCTCATTCGACGCCGAAGAGGTAGGGGTACAGCGGCTGTCCCCCTCTGTGCACTTCGACTTGCACATCGGGACGATTCGCCGCAAGCCACGCCCGAATTCCCTCGGTGTGGCCGGCGGTTGCCTGGCTGCCCTCGATGACGGTGATGATCTCGCGACCGGCGACCACCAGCTGTTCGAGCATCGCCTCGTTCACACCGTCGAGGGTGCCGCTGACGGCCACAATGCCGTCGCCACGCACGATGCCGATCCAGTCGCCCGCGGCAATGGGACCGACTTCGCTGTTGGTAGCCCGCACGGCCTGCGTGACCTCTCCGGTCGACACCGACTCGGCCGCCTCGCCCATCTCGTCGCCGTTACGTTCGGCGGATGCTTCGGGGTCGTACACGACGAGGGCGGCGAGCGCCTCGGCCATCGACCGCGTTGGCACGACCACAACTGTCTTGGTGGTGAGCCCATGCAGCTGCTCGGCCACGGGGATGATGTTCTTGTTGTTCGGCAGCACCACGACCTGATCGGCATTCACCGTCTCGACGGCCGACAACAGCTCGGCCGTGGAGGGGTTGAGCGTTTGCCCGCCTGTGACCACACCCTGCACACCGAGCTGACCGAACAGTTCGGCAAGACCGTCGCCACTGGCCACCGACACCACTGCGCACGTGACGTGGGGCAGCCCGGCAGCCGATGGGTCGGTTCGCGGGTGGCCCATGTTGCCGCTCATCGACGCCTCGCGATGGGCGTGCTCCTCGGCGACCTCCTCGAACAGATCGGTGACGCGGATCTGCTTGGGTCGTCCGTCGAGTTTGAGTGCCACTTCGATGGCGGCACCAATGTCGTTGGTGTGCACATGGCAGTTCCACAAGCCGTCGCCGCCCACTACCACGATCGAGTCGCCGATCTCGCCCCAACCTTGCTTGAACGCCTGGATGCGATCGTCGAGCAGATCGAGGAAGTACATCACCTCGTACCGAAGCTCACTCACGTCGACCTCGCCCGCAGAATGGGCTTGGGCGACATTTCGATGGGCGATGGCGTCGAGTTGTTCGGCGCTGGGTCCGTCGCCTTCGTCGGGTTCGGGAATGGGGTCGCCGGCCACCACGTACAAGGCTGCATCGATGAGGAGCATGAAGCCTGCGCCGCCGGCGTCGACGACTCCGGCATCTTTCAGCACCTGCAGCATGTCGGGCGTGCGCCGCAGCGCATCGCGGCCGGCATCGCGGGCACCACGCAGTACATCGGCCAGCGCTGCGCCCGCTTCGGCCGCTGCACGGGCACCGTTGGATGCCTCACGGACGACGGTGAGAATGGTGCCCTCGATGGGCTTCAAGACCGCCTGATACGCCGCCTCGGACGACGCCACCAACGCCGCCGCCACCGCCGCGCCATCGGCGCGTGATGACACTTTCAGCGTGCCGGCCACCCCGCGAAGGATCTGGCTGAGAATGACGCCGCTGTTACCACGAGCACCCATGAGGCTGCCGTGACTGATCGCGTTGCATGTCTCTTCGAGACCTTCGGATGCACCGTCGAGTTCGGCTACCACAGCATCGAGTGTGCGAGCCATGTTGGTGCCGGTGTCGCCATCGGGAACCGGGTACACGTTGAGCCTGTTGATGCCCTCACAGTGAGCTCGCATGGCGTCGCGGAACGCCACGATGGTGGCGCGCAGCGCGGCGGGTCCGAGGAGATCCAAGGTGGGCACGGCGCAAGACTACAAACACCTGTCGCCCGTTGGTAGCCCTGCTCCGCCGGGGCGACCTCGGGTCAGCTCATCACTTGGTGAGACGCGAAGCACCGCTGGTAGCATTGGTGCACCCGAATCGATCGCCCGAATCGATAGCGCAGATGGAAGAAGTACGTCATGGCAGCAGTATGTGAAGTGTGTGGCAAAGGTCCGAGCTTTGGCATGGCCGTGTCACACTCCCACCGGCGCACCAAGCGCCGCTGGAGTCCGAACATCCAGCGCGTGCGCGCCCTGGTCGGCGGTAGCCCCAAGCGCCTCTATGTGTGCACAGGCTGCATCAAGAGCGGCAAAGTCGTCAAGGCCGGCTGAGGCCGCCAACACATGCAGGGCGTCATCAAGAGCTACGACCCGACCACGGGCGACGGCAGTCTCGTCTGCGACACAAATCTCTCCGAGTACAACCTCGCCGCGAACGCGCTCGAGGGCTCGATCTTTCGCATGCTCCGCCAGGGGCAGCGCGTTGTCTTCGTCCTCGACGACCACGGCCACGCCACGCGGCTCGGTCTCGGCAGCGAGGTCGACATGGGAACGCCCGGCTGATAGCCGGGTGTTTCGGTTCACCCTCCCAGCGCGGTGCAGCGTCGTACCGCCACCACTAAGGAGTGCATATGACCGGCACCACCACAAATCAGCGGCTCCAACAGTGGGTTGCCGATTGGGCAGCAATCATGCAGCCCGACGACATTCATTGGTGCGACGGCTCGGCCGACGAGTACAACGCGCTGTGTGGGGTGCTCGTCGCCTCGGGCACGTTCACCAAGCTCGACGAGGCAAAGCGCCCCAACAGCTACTGGGCGCATAGCGATCCGGGCGACGTGGCCCGGGTAGAAGACCGCACCTTCATCTGTTCGACCAACGAGGCCGATGCCGGCCCCACCAACAACTGGCGCGACCCGGCCCAGATGCGCGCCGAGTTGGTTGCGCTCTACACCGGCTCGATGCAAGGCCGCACCATGTACGTGGTGCCATTCAGCATGGGTCCTCTCGGTTCGCCCATCGCGCACATCGGTGTGCAACTCACCGACAGCGCCTACGTCGCAACGAACATGCGCATCATGACCCGTATGGGCCAAGCCGCCCTCGACGTGTTGGGCGACGGCCAATGGGTGCCATGCCTGCACTCCGTGGGCGCTCCGCTGCAGCCGGGCGAGGTCGATGTTCCGTGGCCGTGCAACC
>JAYTNH010000272.1:0-2917 GCA_043748395.1 Ilumatobacteraceae bacterium
GGCGCTCTCACTCACGATCGTCGTCTTGCCGATACCTGCGTCACCGCTCACGAATAGAACCGAGGGCAGCCCGTTGCGCGCATCCGCGATGGCGCGTTCGAACGTGGCCAGCTCTGCGAGCCGACCAACGAAGTCCGATGTGGGCAGGCGTTCGTGGACGATGGTGCTCAGTATCGCGTGATCCAGCACCCGCCCGACCAGTGGCCACCCTCATTCGAGCCATGCACCCGACCCATCGAATCTGAGGGGGTGTGGCCGATGCGCGCCCACACCCCTTAGGGCGATCGTGACAGCCATGACCACCACCGATACGATTTCGCCCGCCTGCACCCGAACCGACACTCGCCCGCTCGCCGTGCGTCGCCTCGGCGTCGCCGTCCTCGCGACGCTTCTCGTCGGCGCAACTTCGTGTAGCAGCGGCTCCGGGACCTCTGCAACGCGCATCACGACGCCGCCAGCCTCCACCCTTGTCACGAGCACCTCAGCGGCCCCGACGACGTCACCCGCCTCGACAACAACAACGCCTACGACCACAAGCCCGGAGACACGACCAACGGCGAGCATCGACGAACTCGTCGGCGCTGACGGTCAGCGAGTGCACGTGCGTTGCGTCGGTCAAGGCGACACGACGGTGCTACTGATCGCGGGCTTCGGCGGCGACACCACGAACTGGGTCAACGTCGAGCCCGCCATCGCCGCCCGGGCCCGAGTGTGCTCCTACGACCGGCCCGGCACCGGAACGAGCGATCCGGCCACCTCGACCGCGACGTTCACAACCGAGGCGACCGAACTTCACACACTCTTGAGCACGATCGGCGAGACCGGACCGGACGTGGTCGTCGGCCACTCCTTCGGCGGTGCCGAAGTGATCGCGTTCGCATCGCTCTTCCCCAACGAGGTCACAGGCATCATCCTCATCGACGCCTCCCCCGCGACCTGGCCAGCCGCCTCCTGCTCGGTCGCCAATGACGGCTCCGACATGGCCGAAATGATGCGAACCAGCTGCACCGGGGTGTTCCTACCCACCGGCAACAGCGAGCGCCTCGATGTCACCGCCGCCTTCGCCGAGGTGGCCGAGATCGATTCGCTCGGCTCCGTGCCGATGGCCGTCATTACTGCGACCAATCGCGACCTCGCCGACATGACCGCACCCGAAGTGGCACACCTCACCGCGGCCTGGAACCAGGGACAGCAGGGCTGGATGGCGCTTTCGTCCGCCTCACACCTGGTTTCGGTCGACCACACGGGCCACCACATCGAGATCGACCAACCCGACGTCGTCATCGACGAGATCACCCGTCTACTCCCGTAACCAAGACCCAAAACCAACCAACCCATACAAGGAGTCATCATGCACGGCCGTCCCATCACCCAGTCCCTCGGCGACACCCACGCCAGCCATCCCAATCGTTGGCGCATTCTCGGCGTGCTCGTTCTCGCCCTACTCGTCACCTCCATCGACCACACCATCATCAACGTCGCCATGCCCCGCCTGGTCGGCGACCTCGGCGCAAGCTCGGCACAACTGCAATGGATCGTCGCCTCGTACACCATCGTGTTCGCCGGGCTGCTCCTCACTGCAGGCAGCATCGGCGACCGATTCGGTCGCCGACACGCACTACTCGCCGGCCTAGCCACATTCCTCGCCGGCTCCGTCGTTGCCGCCACCGCAGGCTCGACGGCTGCGCTCATCGCCGGCCGCTGCGTCATGGGCGTCGGCGGTGCGCTCATCATGCCCACGACGCTGTCGATCCTCGTCAACGTGTTCGGCGATCCCCGCGAACGCGCCAAGGCGATCGCCGGATGGACCGCCGCCAGCGGAGCCGGCATCGCACTCGGACCCATCGTCGGCGGAGCTCTGATGCGCAACTTCTCGTGGTCATCGGTGTTCTGGATCAACGTGC
This sequence comes from Ilumatobacteraceae bacterium, assembly GCA_043748395.1. GTDB lineage: Bacteria > Actinomycetota > Acidimicrobiia > Acidimicrobiales > Ilumatobacteraceae > JAYTNH01. The sequence continues at coordinate 1,905 of JAYTNH010000272.1, forward strand.
CCCTGCTCGTCGCCGCCTTCATCGGAGCAGTGCACCTGATTCCCGACTCCCGCGACCCGCACGCCACCCGGCTCGACCCAGTCGGAGCCGTCCTATCGATCGCGGCAATCAGCACACTCGTGTACGCCGTGATCCAGGCGCCTGAGCGAGGTTGGACCTCAACGTCGTCAGTCGTCAACTTCGCTGTAGGGACTGCGATCGCAATCCTGTTCGTCGGCTGGGAGATGCGCCGCGATGACCCGATGCTCGACATGTCGCTGTTCCGCAACCGCAGCTTCTCCGCCGGCAGCATCGCCCTCGCACTCCTGTTCTTCGCCATGGCCGGCACCGTCTTCCTGCAGGCCCAATACCTGCAATTCGTGCTCGAGTACACACCACTGGCCGCCGGCTTCGCGCTGGTCCCTGCAGCTATCGGCATGTTGCTCGGCACAGGAGCGGGCGCTCACCTCGCCGAGATGCACGGCGGACGGATCGCCGTCACCGCCGGCACACTGATCGCGACCGGCGGCGTCGCCGCGCAAGCCGCGTTCGTCGACGGCGGCTCGTACGTGCCCACCGGCATCGGGCTGTTGCTGTTCGGCCTCGGTGCCGGCATCGCGATGCCGCCAGCGACCGAGATGATCATGGCGACACTGCCCCCGGCCCGTGCCGGGGTCGGCTCCGCTGTCAACGACACCGTTCGTGAGTTCGGAGGCGCACTGGGCGTCGCCGTCATCGGCAGCGTCGCCGCCACGGCATACGCGACCACGATGCACAGCGAACTCGTCCGATTCCCGAACCTGACGGGCACCGATCGCAGCATGCTGGTCAACAACGTCGGTGCCGCAATCGAAACCAGCCGGCACCTCGGCACCCAGGGTGCGGACATCGCATCGGTCGCCCGCGCCGCATTCGTCGACTCGATGCACAGCTCCCTGTGGATCGCTGCAGGCCTCGCGTTCTGCGCCGCAACGGTCACGTTCACCCAGCTGCCCCGCCAGGTAAACCACGGAGCTCACGCTGCTCACGAACTC
>JAYTNH010000273.1:0-4783 GCA_043748395.1 Ilumatobacteraceae bacterium
CGCTCGCCGTCAGAGGTGCCGTCGATGTTGAGCGAATCGATACCGACCAGTGCGACTCCGGCCGCGATCACGGCACACACCGCGTCGGCGGCGAGGTACGGGTGCGCGGCCCCGAAGTACTCGGGGGTGCCCCAGTGACGGGCCCATCCGGTGTGCAACAACAGTGCCGCACCCGTCAGATCGTCGAGCACCGCTGCGAGATCACCCGCCGAGATGCGTCCGTTCACGGCCACGATCACAGCAGGCAAATCGGCGCACTGCTGCAATGTGAGGCCAGTGAGGTCGTGGCCGTCGGGATACCGGTGGAACGGGGTGTCGAGATAGGTGCCTGTGTTGGTGCACATCTCGATCGAACCGATGTGGAACTCGGTGCCAGCGGCGTAGCGTCCGCGGCTGTCGTCGCGGCTGAGCACCGTACCGAGCCGGGGGGCCGGCAGTCCGGGATAGGTGAGCATCCCGTCGTGCACGTCGTGGCTGAGATCGATCAAAGTCGGCATCCGCCGAGTGTGCCAGACGACCGCTCGCACGCCACACCGCCCCGTGCCACTTGCAAGTTTACGTGAGCGCACAAACGATCCGCGTCGTTGTCTGCTCACACAAACCTTGGAGGGGGACTGGTCAGGCTGGGATCAGCCCACACGAGCGCCGAGCGTTCCTGACCGAAGGCTCGGCCGCCACCCAGTAGGTTGCTGCGATGGACGTGCAGGAGCGACTCGTCTCGTTGGCCGCCGGCACGATCCTCGAAGTCGGCCCGGCCGATGCTGTCATCGTCGCGGCCACGGCCGGTTGGCCGGCGGTGGGGATCTGGTTCGACGCAACGACCTGGACCGACGTCACAGCCACCGAGGTTCGCCGCCGACTCGACGACACCGGGCTGGTAGCGCTCGACCTCGAGCCGGTGATCCTCGGGCCCGACGGCGATCCTGGGGAGCAGGCGATCGACGCCGCCGCCGCAGTCGGCGCACGCCACGTGCTGGTGGCGAGCATGCTCGCCGACCCCGATGCAGTCGCCGAGCGCCTCGGAGCGTTGTGTGATCGGGCTGCCGGTTACGGCATCGGTGTCGTGCTCGAGTTCCTGCCCATCTTCGGCGTGCGCACGCTCGATGAAGCGATCTCGATCGTCCGGTCGGCCGGCCGCCCGAACGGCGGCGTGCTGGTCGACACCCTGCACCTCGCTCGATCCGGCGGAACGCCGGCCGACCTGCACGATGTCGATCGTGTGCTGATGCCCTACCTCCAGATAGCCGACGCACCGGCCCTGGCGCCTGTGGGCCTCGCGGCACTGCTCGACGAAGCACTCCATGGTCGCATGCTCACGGGCGATGGGGCGCTGCCGATCGGCGAGGTGCTCCATGCGGTGCCCGAGGTTCCGCTGTCGTTCGAGCTGCGGTCGAGGGCACTCCGCGACGCCTACCCCGACCCGACCGAGCGCGCCAGCGTCGTTCTGGGCAGTTGGCGGCACTTGGTAACGAACGCGGGCTGATGCCGGGCTAGCGAACCGACCCGGTCGGGGATCAGCCCACGCGCACCGTACCGGTGTCGCCGTCGACGTCGAGCATGGTGCCGTCGGCCACCGACGTGATGCCCTCGACGCTGAGCACTGCCGGGATACCCAACTCGCGAGCGACGATCGCAGCGTGGCTCATCATTGCGCCCGTGTCGCACACAACGGCTGCGGCGCCGAGGAACAGCGGTGTCCACGACGGGTCGGTGATCGCGCACACCAAGATCTCACCAGCTTCGAGGCCCCGCGGATCGGCCGGGTCCTCGATCACGCGAGCGCGGCCCGAGGCGCGCCCGCCGCTCACTGCAATGCCCGAGAGTTCGGTGCCGCTTGCCGGAGCGGCAGCCTTGGCATCGGTTCTCAGGGGCCACGTGCTGGGGTTGGGGATGATGCCGTCGAACCACGGCGGCGGCACCCGATCGTTGAGGTATCGCTCGGTCTGCGCGCGTTCGTCGATCACCGCGGCGAACGACGCCGGATCGGCCACGAACGCGGCGAGTTCGTCGGCCGTGATGCAGAACGCCTTGCGGAGATCGGTCGGTCCACCGCGTTCAGCTGCTCGCCGTGCCAACTCGTGCAGTGCTCGCCGTATGCCAAGGTTCTCGAGAACCAATATGTCCTTCGCCCGCTCACGGGCGATGCCTCCAGCCCGCGAGCCGGCCAACGACTTGCGGACCATTGGGCGGCGCATTCGACCGACCTTCGCCATGGCGAGGTCGAGGGCCTCGCGCTGGTCTGCCTGCAGACGCGCCGTGATCTCACCGGGGTCGCGATCGGGCGGCGCGTGGCGCAATCGGTCGACGGCGGCGTACACGGGCCTGGGATCCATCGACCAGTTGGGAGTCGCCAGTTCGTACTCGTCAGGACCGCGATGGCCGTACTTGGCGAGGAAGTCGACCATGGCCACAGCAAGTGACGTGCCGTCGGTCCGTTCGGCAATGCGGTCGAGCCCGGCATCGAAAGCGGCTGTGAGTGAAACGTCTTCGGCAACGATGCGGCCGAGTGCCCACATGCCTTGTGCGAGCCGCGCCGAGTCGACGTCATCGATCCCGCCCACCAGTCGGTTGGTCGTTCCAGCTGGCAGTCCGGCTCCGTCGACGATGCGATCGAGCAAGAACCGGGCGCTGCCCATCATGCTGAAGTGCAGGAGGCGTTTCATGCTGTCGCCCAGCCGAGTCGGGTAGGTCTGTACGAACGCGAGCAACTCGTCGTCAGACGCCGTGTCGAGCGGCGGCATGGTAGCAAGCCACGCCGTGGCGTCGGCGCGTGCGACGTCGAGTGGTGTGAGATCAGGGGAGCGCATCATCCCGAGAATGGTGATGGTGAGCTTGAACGATGCCAGCACGCTGCGGTCACCTTTCGACCGTCGGTACTCGGGCAGGTCTTTGAGCGTTCCGAACACCTGCTCGTCGGCGGTCGTTGCATTCGCGCCGGGCATGCGCACCCCAAAGAGCCGGGCAAGCGATGCGTTGCCGTACAGGTAGCCGCCGAACACGCCGGTGCCCATGCCCTGCGGCTCGACCTCCTTGGCATGGACCGCCCCCATCTCGACGAACAGTTCGTCCTGGGCGCGCCGCACATCGGCCCCGATCAGTGTGCCCGTGAGTGCGGTGATCACCCGTGGGAACACCTCGCCGGTGTTGCCGCGGGTGTAGAGCGAGAACCGCGTGCTCGGCTCGCTGTCTGCTATCCAGATCTGCTTCATCCTGCACTCTCGCGCAGCGTGGCCTAACCTCGGGACGTGAGTTCCGAACATGTCAGCATCGAACGGCGCGACGCCGTCACCATCATCCATCTCGACGACGGTAAAGCCAATGCGCTGTCGTCGGCGATGATCGCCACGATCAACGATGCCCTCGACGAGGCCGAGGCCGACGAGACCGTCGGCGCGGTGGTGCTCCACGGTCGCCAGGGTCGCTTCAGCGGCGGATTCGACCTATCGGTCATGCGTGGCGGCGACCTCGCTGCGATGGCATCACTGGTGTGCGATGGCGGCGAACTGGTGCGCCGTTTGTATGGGTCACCCCTTCCGGTCGTCGCTGCGTGCACCGGGCACGCGCTCGCAGCCGGTGCACTGCTCCTGCTCGGTAGCGATGTGCGTATCGGTGCCGACATCGACTGCAAGATCGGTCTCAACGAGGTCGCGATCGGCATGGTGCTGCCCAACTGGGCGATGACGATCGCGACCGAACGGTTGAGCGTTCGTCATCTGCAGCGAGCGGTCGCCAACGCCAGGGTCACCGACGCCAAAGGTGCGGTCGAAGCGGGTTTCCTCGACGAAGCCGTTCCCGCCGACGAGGTGCTCGATGTGGCCGTCGCCCGGGCAGTCGAGTTGGCTGCGATGAGCGGCCGCGCCTACGCGGGCACCGTGCTCGCGCTACGCGGGGCCACGCTCGATCGCATGTCGGCGCAGATCACCGCCGATCGCGAGTCCGGTGCGATTCCGACCGCCTGACTCGCTGTGACCGTGACCACCAGGAGATGCGGGTGATGACATGCGGGTGATGACATGCGGGTGATGACATGGAATCTGTGGTGGCGGTTCGGGCCATGGGAGCTCCGTCACGCTGCGATCGCTGCCGTGATCGACTCTCAGCAACCCGATGTCGTGCTGCTGCAGGAGGTGTGGGGTGCCGAGGGCACGTCGGCAGCGCACAGGTTGGCAAGCGAACTGGGGTATCACGTCGCCATCACCGACGACCCGTTCGGTGGCCGCGACGTCGGGTTCCACAACGCAATCCTCAGCCGATGGCCGCTGGACGACGTGCAGAGCCATCCGCTCCCAGGTCTCGACGGCACACCCGGCCACCGCCGGGTGCTGGTCGCGCGGGTCGAAACGCCTTGGGGTGCGTGGCCGATGATGTCGACGCACTTCGACTATCGATTCGATCAGTCGGCCCTACGGGTGGCGCAGGCTCGAGCCCTGCTCGACCTGGTGTCGCACATGCGGGGTCAACCCGACGTCGACTTACCAGTGGTGGCGTGCGGTGATCTCAACGCGGTGCCTGACAGCGACGAGATTCGGCTTCTCACCGGTCGTACTCAGGGCCATGTGAGCAATCTCGTGATGACGGACTGTTGGGAATCGGTAGGCGATGCACCGGGTTTCACCTGGCGCCGTGAGAACCCGTACCAGACCGAAACAGCGTGGCCGAACCGTCGGCTCGACTACGTGCTGGTGAGCTGGCCGCGGCCCAAGCCGATCGGGAACCCAATCTCGGCGTGGCTCGCCGGACTCGCACCTGTGGCCGGCATCGCGCCAGACGTCGAGGGGGGAGT
>JAYTNH010000274.1:0-1626 GCA_043748395.1 Ilumatobacteraceae bacterium
CGACAGTGCGGCTCCGCTGACGACTTCGGCTACCTCGGCGACACGTCGAGCTCCGTCGGTGCCGCGCTCTACGTGCACGACGACGTCGATGGCCCGACCAACATGCTGGTTGACGGCCGGAAGCGGCCAGTTGCCAACCTCGTGCAACACCAGCGAGGCCAGTCGTTCGAGTGCGTCGAGCGCGCTGTTGGCGTGGACGGTGGCCAGTGAGCCGTCGTGCCCGGTATTGAGCGCCTGGAGCAGATGCACGGCCTCGCTGCCGCGAATCTCGCCGACCACCAGTCGGTCGGGCCGCATTCGCAGCGCCGTGCGGAGAAGGTGAGCGAGCGTGACTTCCCCGACACCATCAGGCGTTGCCTCGCGCGTTTCCAACCGCACAACGTGGGGGTGGGGCAGTCGCAGCTCGGCGACGTCTTCCAACGTGATGAGGCGAGCGGCAGACTCGACCCCGCTGGCGAGTGCATTGAGCAGCGTCGTCTTGCCGGAGGAAGTAGCTCCACTGACCAGCAGGTTGCATCGTTGGTGCACCAGTTCACGGAGCAGCTCGGCAACTGGCGGTGCGGCGAACGCGTCGAGTGGAATCGGGCGAGTGCTGAAACGCCGGATGGAGAGACACGGCCCGTCTACTGCGACCGGTTCGACGACGGCGCACAGGCGCGACCCGTCGACCAGACGGGCATCCACCGTTGGATGCGTTCGGTCCAACCGCCGGCCCAGTGGAGCGAGGATGTGTTCGATGGCCCCGAGCAGAGTGGTGGGCCGGATTGAACCCACGTGCTCCAGCCGACCAGCGCGTTCGATCCATACCTCGCTGCCGCCGTTGACCATCAGTTCGGTGATCGTGGGGTCGTGCAGCCACCTCTCCAAACCACCCAGCGGAGACTGCTCCGCGACGAGGTCGATCATGCTGCGCTCTTCAGTGAGTGCGCGAGGGAACGTGGCAGTCGGGAGGCCAGTAAGCCGGCGTCGACAGCCCGTGCGACAGCCGGGTCGTACTGCAGTTCGGCAACGACCGGCGCGTTGAGTGAGCGTTCCACATCTCGGGCAGTGAGTGCTCGTCCGGGCTCGTCGATCAAGACGATGCCAGTTGGGTGCAGCCCAGTTGCGACTGCTCGCCGGAGCGCGAGGTAGCACGGTCGGGTGACCAGCAGGCTGTGCGTTGCGGCGCCCAGAAGCGCAGCTGGGGGCACGCCACTTCCCGAGTCGATGACGACGGTGGCACCGTGCGCGGTGAGCGCTGCGACCAGTCGAGCCCACTGCGCATCACCCGGCGGTGGCAGCGCGACGGCGCCGCGTGGGACCAGCTGCAGCGCGTCGGTTGCGTCGACCGCGAGCCGATTCAGCGCTGCGGCGTCAGCCGTGGGCGAGGCGAACCATTCGGCAACGCCAGGACCATGCGGTTCAGCGATGCCAAGGGCGGCAGGCGAATCGCCACCGAGGTCGATGAGAACGACCGGATGGCGTTGAGAAAATACGAGAGCGAGTGCGGCGGCCACCACGGTGGTGCCGCTGCCGCCCTTCGCGGACCAGCAAAGAAACATGGGTATCCCCGCATATCTGAAGACCTCTGGGGAGAGGAACTGCGACTGGGGGAAGTCGAACAATTTCGACCATATCGACGCCGCC
>JAYTNH010000275.1:0-1928 GCA_043748395.1 Ilumatobacteraceae bacterium
CGTCTTGGCCACGACGACGCGCTGCTTCGCCGACGAGCAACGTTGCGTCGTCGCGCACGAACACCATCGACGGCATGGTGGCCGCGTGATCGCTCAGCGGCACAAGGTCGGCGCGCTGGTCCCGGAAAACAGCGGCCGCGGTTCGTGACGTGCCGAGATCGATGCCGAGTACGTAGCCCATGTGCCCCTGGTCTGGCCCCTTCGTCGTGGCGACGGTTAGAGCCGCTTCAACGACACGTTAGTGACCCGGTGGTCGAGACCTTTGCGGAGCAACAGACTGGCGCGCGACTTGGTTGGCGCGATGTTCTGTCGAAGGTTCTTACCGTTGATCTCGCGCCAGATGAACTCGGCCGTCTTGATGGCATCCTCGCGACTGAGGTGGGCGTAGTTCTGGAAGAAGCTGTCGGGGTTCTGGAAGACCGTTTCGCAGAGCGTGAGGAACCGTTCGACGTAGAACGCCTCAATGTCGGCTTCGTCGGCGTCGATGTAGATGCTGAAGTCGAAGTAGTCGCTCACGAACTCGTTGGCGGCTTCGGGGCCACCCAACTGCAGCACGTTGAGGCCCTCGACGATCACGATGTCGGGTTGACGCACGGTCACGTGCTGATCGGGCACGATGTCGTACACGACGTGGCTGTACACGGGCGCTTGCACATCGGTGGCACCGCTCTTCACGTCGCGGAGAAAGTGCAACAGCGTGCGCGTGTCGTAGCTCTCGGGAAACCCCTTGCGGTTCATGATGTTGCGCTCTTCGAGCACCGAGTTGGGATGCAAGAACCCGTCGGTGGTGATGAGATCGACCTTGGGGTGGTCGGGCCAATGCGCCAACAACGCTTGCAGAATGCGGGCAAAGGTGCTCTTGCCGACGGCAACACTTCCGGCGACGCCGATGACGTATGGCACCTTCGGCGACAGCGTGCCCAAGAAGGCAGCCGACACCTTGTGCAGGGTCTGCGTCGCCGACACGTACAGGTTGAGCAGACGGGTGAGTGGTAGGTACACCGCCACGACCTCGTCGAGGTCGATGCGCTCGTTGATGCCGCGGAGCAGTTCGAGGTCGCCCTCGGACAGCGTCATCGGCGTGGACGCACGCAGCGCAGCCCATGCCTCGCGGTCGAAGGTGAGGTACCTGCCGTTGACGTCGCTCACGGGTCGGAACCCTACGCTGCGAGTGTGTCTGCATCCCAGCCGTCGTCGCCATCGGTGGGTCGTCGCAAGCAACTCGGAGCGTGGTACACGCCGCCCGAGTTGGTGCAGGCGATTGTTCGTGAGGCGGTGTTCGACGGAGCGCGATCAGTGCTCGACCCAGCCTGCGGCGACGGTCGGTTCCTGCGTGCCACCGGCCTCGCGCTCCAGGTGGGCATGGACATCGACCCCGTTGCCGCGAGCGGTGGGTCATTCCTGCACGGCGATGCGTTGCGCCACGACTGGGGTGATCAACGCTTCGACGTGGTGGTCGGCAATCCGCCGTTCTTGAACCAACTCTCGGCCGCGACCACCCGCGGCGGCAGCAGTCGGTTCGGCGGCGGCCCCTATGCCGACGCGGCGGCGGAGTTCTTGGCGCTGGCCGTGCGGCTCACCCGACCGGGTGGACGGGTCGGGCTCGTGCTGCCACATTCGTTGCTGACGGTGCGCGATGCAGCCGCGATTCGTGATCAGGTCGACCGAGTTGCGGCCCTGCGGTGGATGTGGTGGTCGCCGACGCAGATGTTCGATGCCGCGGTTCGGGTGTGGGCAGGCGTGTGGGAGGTCGGCGGCGAGCCCGGAAACGTACGGCGCGCGTACGGCGAGGCCTTTGCATCACTGCCGCCGATGGTGATGCCGACCGCATGGTCGGGTCTCATCGCCGATGCCCCCGCCCCACCCGACAACGACGGGCCGACGCTCGGCACCATCGCCACGTTCACGTCCGACTTCCGCGATCAGTA
>JAYTNH010000276.1:0-3607 GCA_043748395.1 Ilumatobacteraceae bacterium
CCGAAGCACTCGACGCACTTCGCGAGAAGCGCGCCCCGAACTTTCTAGGGAGATAGCCATGACTCAGATCGACGCCATCGAGGCGATCACCACCACCCGTGCCATCCGTCGCTACACCTCGCAACCGGTCAGCGATACCGACATCGAGACGTGCCTTCGAGCGGCGCAGCAAGCACCGAGCGGTGGCAACGTGCAACCGCAGCAGTACGTAGTGGTCACCGATCCAGAGCTGCGCGCCGAGCTCGGCCGGTGGTACCAAGCGTCGTTCGACCGCTACGAGAAGTCGCTGCCCGCACCGACCGACTTCCCAGACCAGGCGCAGGCGGCATCGTGGGCACGCACCCGCGATGCCAGCCGCCATCTCGCCGACCACCTGGCCGACGTGCCGGTGATCGTGCTGTTCTTGCAGCCGATCATCGCGTGGGGTTCGGTCGATGCCGACGGCCCGATGGACATCGGCCGGCTCGACGCCAGCGTCTACCCGGCCGTGCAAAACTTCTGTGTGGCCGCGAGGTCGCTCGGCTTGGGCACGGCACTCACCACCGTGATCCGCATTCATGCCGCCGAGGTACTCGCAGCACTGGGTGTGCCCTCCAACGCCGACGGCTCAGCGAGGTACGAGATTGCGGCGCTGGTGCCGGTTGGCTACCCCGTCGGACACTTCGGCGTCGCGCCGCGCAAGCCGGCCACTGCAGTCACCCACTGGAACTCATGGAAGAACAAGCGCTCATGACCGTCTACGACCTGCTCGACCCGCACTTCTACCGCGATGCAGCAGGCATGCACGACGCGTTCACCTGGATGCGTGACAACGAGCCCGTGTATCGCGATCACCGCAATGGTCTGTGGGGCATAACTCGCCACGCCGACCTCAAAGAAGTCGAGCGTCGCAGTACTACCTTCGTGAGCGGCCAGGGCTACCGGGCGATCTGGTCGCCCGACGAGATCAACATGATCGCTCAAGACGATCCGCGCCATCGCCAACAGCGCATGATCGTGCAACCGCTGCTCACGGGCAACGCCGTGGCGGGCCGCAAGCCGGCCATCGAGGCGCTCACCAACGCCTTGCTCGACGATGCCTTGGCAGCCGACGAGATGGAAGTGGTCGACTCGCTGTCGGGGCAACTTCCTGCTCGGCTCACCTGCCAACTGCTCGGGTTTCCCGAGACGCTGTGGCGCGAGGTGAAGAGTTGGAGCGAACGGCTCATGCGCATCGACATGCGCGAACGCGACGGCCAAACCTTCACCGAGTTCTTCGACGCGAACATGGGGTTCGTGCAGGCCCTCGTGCCGCTTGCCCAGCAGAGCGCCGGTTGCCCGGTCGACCACACGCTGATCAGCCAATGGGTACACGCATCGATCGACGGTGAGCCGCTGCCGCCTGCGGCCATCGTGCACGAGGTAGGCCTGTTCATCAGCGGCGGTGCTGAAACGACTCGCACCGCGATCTCGCACGGGCTGCGCACATTTGTCGACCACCCCGACCAATGGGAGGCTATGGCCGCCGACCCGTCGTTGGTGCCGCTGGCCGTAGAGGAAGTGCTGCGGTGGGTGACCCCGCTCAACAACATGTTCCGCCGCGCCGCCGCCGACTCCGAGGTGGGCGGGCAAGCCATCCGTCGCGGCGACCGCATCATCTTGCTGTACCCATCGGCGAACCGCGACACGGCTGTGTTCGACGATCCGTTCGTGTTCGACATTCGCCGCGATCCCAATCCGCAGCTTGCGTTCGGATTCGGCACGCACTTATGTGTGGGCACCCATGTCGCTCGCGCCACGTTGGCCGCAGTGTTCGGTCAACTGTCGCAACGCATCACCGATCTGCGCGTGGTCGCCGAGCCCGACGTCGAGCCGAACATCTTCGCTCGGGCCGTGCGCAGCTTCCGGCTTGGCTACTCGTTGAGGTAGTCGTTGAGGTCGAGCGTCTATCCTCGGTCGACATGACCGACATCACCACCGTCTCCGACATCATTCGCGTGCACGGCGCCCACCGAGCCGACCACCCGGCGCTCATCGAGGGCGAGCGTCGTGCCACCTGGGGCGAACTGCTTGCCAGGTCGTCACAGGTGGCGAACCTGCTTGCCGCGAACGGAGTGGGCAATCAAGATCGGGTTGCGTTCCTCGACAAGAACGGTTTCGAGCACTTCGAGGTGTTCTACGGGGCCGCTCTGCTCAACGCGGTCTGCGTCGACGTCAACTGGCGGCTCGCGGCGCCCGAGGTCGAGTACATCGTCAACGACGCGCAGTCGAAGGTGCTCGTGGTGGGCGTCGATTTCTTGCCCATCCTCGACGCCATCGCGGCCAATCTCACCACGGTCACGAAGATCCTGGTCATCAACGGCGACGGCCGCTATGCCGACTACGGGGCCGAGGTGGCGGCCCAGCCGGCGACCGACCCAGGGGTGCCCAGCGCTGCGGGCGATGTGGCGTTCCAGCTCTATTCGAGTGGCACAACCGGTCGACCCAAGGGTGTGATGCTGAGCAACAACAACTTCTTCAGCCTGCTGCCGGTGGCCAAAGACATCTGGGAGCTCACGCCCGATGCCGTGAACCTGGTGGCCATGCCGTTGTTCCATATCGGCGGCGGCGGGTGGGCCGTGGCCGGTCAGTACGAGGGCTGCACCAGCGTGATCGTGCGCGACCTCAATCCGGCCGCGCTGGTCACGCTGTTCGGCGAGCAACGCATCACCCATGCCTTCTTGGTGCCGGCAGTGCTGCAGTTCATGCTTGCGGTGCCCGGGGTCGAAGAAGCCGACTACTCGTCGCTGCGCATGTTCTTGTACGGCGCGTCGCCGATCAGTGAAGAGGTGCTGGCCAAGAGCGTGAAGATGTTCGGCTGCAAGTTCTGGCAGACCTACGGCCTCACCGAGACCACGGGTGCCGTTGTCAACCTTCCACCTGAAGATCACGACCTCGAAGGCCCCAACCGCCACCGCCTGCGCAGCTGTGGCCTGCCAGGGCCAGGCGTCGAGATCCGCATCGTCGACACCGACTCGCTGGTCGACTGCGTGGTCGGAGAGGTCGGCGAGATCTGGATTCGGTCGCCACAGGTGATGATCGGCTACTGGAACATGCCCGAGGAGACCGAGAAGTCGATCACCCCCGACGGTTGGTTCCGCAGCGGCGACGCCGGCTACCTCGACCAGGACGGCTACCTGTTCATCCACGATCGCGTGAAGGACATGATCGTGAGCGGCGGCGAGAACGTGTACCCAGCCGAGGTCGAGAACGTGTTGATGGGCCACCCCGCCATCGCCGACGTGGCGGTCATCGGCGTGCCCGACGAACGATGGGGGGAGACGGCCAAGGCCGTCGTCGTGCGCAAGCCCGGCGTCGAGGTGACCGACACCGAGATCATCGAATACGCACGCGAACGCCTCGCCAGGTTCAAGTGTCCCACCACCGTCGACTGGGCAGACGCCCTGCCCCGCAACCCCACCGGCAAGATCCTGAAGAAGGACCTGCGTGCGCCGTACTGGGAAGGTCGCGAACGGATGGTGAACTGAGAAGTCCTGACGTACGAGCCCAAGACGGGCTTGTGCGTCAGGAGTTCCTGAGCGGGGCCGGTGCTTCACCTACAGTTGCTCGATGCCACCGACCAGCGAGA
>JAYTNH010000277.1:0-5112 GCA_043748395.1 Ilumatobacteraceae bacterium
CGGGCGGCGGGCGGCGGCGGGCGGCGGCGGGCGGGCGGCAGGGCAGAGCAGGGCGGAGCGGGATTCCGTGGGCTGAGCAGTCGCGGTGCTCTGTGGCTACGCTGGCGACATGATCGTGGCGTACATCTGGCACTTCTGGATCGGCGTGGTACTCACCCTTGCGTCCGTTGGTTCGGCTGCGGCGTTGGTGGCTGGCTACCTCAAGAAGGTCACCGCCTTGCGCTACCCCAACGGTAAGAATCGCGAAGAGTAGGTCGCCAGCGGTGCTGGCCGAATGGCGCACCCCTGCAACGGCGGCGCTCGTGCAGCGGTGCAACTTCCCGCCGGCCCGAAGCGCAGTCACCTGTGCAGTCTCGGGCGGCGCCGACTCGATGACGCTGATGGTGCTTGCGCTCGCCGCTGACTGCGACGTCACCGTGGTGCACGTCGATCACGGCATCCGTGCGGGCTCGGCCGCCGAAGCAGCGGTGGTCGCTGCCGCCGCCAACCGATTCGGTGCTGCGTTCAGGGCGGTGCAGGTGCAAGTGCAACCCGGGCCGAACCTCGAGGCCCGCGCTCGCGACGCCCGCTACGCGGTGCTTGCGCCCGACGTGCTCACCGGCCACACCGCCGACGACCAAGCCGAGACGGTACTCATCAACGTGCTGCGCGGCGCCGCCGGACCAGGCCTGTCGGGCATGCGACCAGGCGTTCGCCGACCGCTGTTGGGCATTCGCCGCACCACCACCCACGACTTCTGCAAGGCCCTCGGCATCGAGCTGGTGACCGATCCATCGAACCTCGACCCGAGTTTCTTGCGAAATCGGGTGCGGCACGAGTTGTTGCCCTCGATGAACGAACTCGCCAAGCGCGACCTGGTGCCGATCCTCACCCGACAGGCCGACGTACTACGCGATGACGGCGACCTGCTCGACGAATTGGCCGCGAACCTCGACCCTTCCGATGCCAAGGCGCTGGTCAGAGCACCTGTTCCGTTGGCACGACGAGCCGTTCGTCGTTGGATCGGGGGCGATCATCCACCCGACGCGGCGACTGTGGAACGCGTGATGAACGTTGCGCGCGGTCACGCCACCGGCTGCGAGATCGGCAACGGTCGGCGCATCGAACGCACCCGGCAGCGATTGCGGCTCGTCCCGGGAACGGCAGCTCCCCCGACGCAGTAGCCTCACACGCCGTATGTTCATGCGATTCGTGGAGGAACTCTGATGCCGCCCAGGCTGCGCGGGAAGTGGGCCTTGGGCATCACGCCCCGCAACTTCACGTGGTTCATGAAGGACAAGTTGGCCGTGTGCGAACGCCCTGGCGGCTACGGCGACAACCACCGCCGCGTGCGCCGCCAAGAAGAGATCATCTGGCTACGCGAGAACGGTTTCGGCTGCGTCATCAGCATCATCCCCGCGCCGCACAACCTGCACAACTACGACGAGCTCAGCCTGCCGTACCTGCACCGTCCGTTCACCGGCACCGACGATCTGGGCGCATGGCTCAAGGCGTTCTACATCGAGCTCAACGGTCTCATCGAGAGCGGTGCGAAGGTGATCGTGCACAACGAATCGGTCGACGACCGGCTCATTGGCATCCTCGGTGGGTTCATCCGTTGGAGCGGGCTGGTCACCGATTCGTCGCAGGCCATCACCATCACCGAACGCATCGCGGGCCGCCAACTCGATCCGTTCGCGCGCGAAGTCATCCTCATGGCGCACCTCCTGCACTGACCAGCAGTTGACCCACACCGCGGGCGCATCGCCTACGCTGACGCGATGAGCACGACCCCCGCTAACTGGCATCCCGACCCCATGGGTCGTCACGAACTCCGCTACTGGGACGGCACCGCATGGACCGCCCACGTGAGCAACAAGGGCATCACCGGCACCGACCCACTCGACAAGCCGCGCGGCCTCGACCGCATCGACTCGGCTCTTACCGTGGGCAAAACTGTCGACCCCGACAAGATCCGCGAGCAAGTGCGCGGCGAAGGCTCGTATCGCAGTGCGAACGTGGGCGACGCCGCCTTCGTGGGCGGCGGCACCCTGTTCACCGAGCCGATTCTGGTGGTGAACCAGAAGGCAAAGCTGATCGAGCTCAACAACCAGTACGGCGTGTTCAACCAAGATGGTCAGCAGATCGCGGCCGTCAATCAGGTGGGCCAGAACGCCGCCAAGAAGGCGCTGCGGCTGCTCACCAGCCTCGATCAGTTCCTCACCCACAAACTCGAGATCACCGACATGTCGGGCGCTGTGCTGCTCAAGATCACCAGGCCCGCCAAGGTCATCAAGAGCACCGTCATCGTCAGCGACGCGAACGACAACGAGATCGGCCGCATCGTGCAAGACAACATGATCGGCAAGATCCACTTCACGCTGCAGGCCGGCGGCCACACCTACGGATCTATCCGCGCCGAGAACTGGCGCGCCTGGAACTTCCGCATCGAGGACCACACCGGTGCCGAAATCGCGCGTATCACCAAAACCTTCGAGGGCATCGCCAAGACGATGTTCACGACCTCCGACAACTACGTGGTACAGATCCACGGTCAGATCGCGCAACCGCTCAACTCACTGGTCGTGGCGGCCGCGTTGTCCGTCGACACGGCGCTGAAGCAAGACTCGCGCGGCTTGGGCTGAGGCCCTGCTCAGAGCGCCAGATACCTGCCCGCAGATGAACAGTGGGTAACATTTGGGTGTGCGCGGGCAACGAGTTCTGGTCAGTGGCATGGGCGGCGAGCTCGGTTCGCTGATCGCGAGCCTGCTCGAAGCCGAGCCGTGGGTCGGTGACCTCACTGGCATCGATGTCGACCCTCCACGACGCCGTCTGCGACGGGCCGATTTCCACCTCATCGAGCCGTCGAATCGCGAACGCATCGTCGACGTGGTCACGAAGTTCAACCCGCACGTGTTGGTGCACGTGGGCGTCTGGGAGCCCGACGCACGCGCCGCCCCCGAACACGCCAAGCGATTCACCTCCGATGCAGCCACCGCCATCGTGGGCGCGGCCGCCGAGTGCCCGGCGCTCGAGCACATGGTGGTGCGCAGCGGCATCGAGGTGTACGGCCGGTACCGCAACGCGCCCACCCGACCCGACGAAGTGAGCCCCACCCGGCCCACCAGCGATTTCGGACGCATGCTGCTCAACATCGAGACCACCGCTGCAAGTGTCGGCAAGCGCGTGGGCGTGCCGGTCACTGCACTACGCCTGGCACCCGTGCTGGGCCCGCATGTTCCCAGCCCACTCGGGCGACTGTTGCGCCAGCCCGTTGTGCCGTTCAGCATCGTCAGCGATTCGCCGTTCGCCGTGGTGGAAGATTCCGACGCCGCCCGCGCGTTCGTCGCGGCCGCCGGCCGACGCCTCGACGAGCCCATCAACGTGGTCGCACCAGGCGCCATCACCACCCTGCAAGCCATCTCACGGGGTCGCCGCTTACCGCTACCGCTGGTGGGCCCCGAGTGGCGCTTCGCCAGCCGCCTCAGCCACATGCTCGGCGCTCCGGTGCCCGAGCACGTGCTCGAACTCATCCACTATGGCCGTCTCGCCGATGGCGGCCGCGCCATGGCTGCGTTGGGTGTCACCCCGATCACCACCACGCCACAGGTCATCGACCGGCTGTTCGCGTGGGAGAGCGTTGTGCGCATCACCCCCAATCGAGAGGTGGCCTGATGGCCGATCTCATCCAGTTTCCCGCCCGTATCGCCAACCGCGTCGGCGAGACGGTCATCGCCCCCGTGCGCGATCTGTGGCCAACGCATTCGGTCGACGACTGGGGTCGCGATGCGCACCTCATCAAGGTGTTGTCACCAGCGGCACGACTGCGCTGGCGCGTCAGTGTCGGCGGACACCACCACCTGCCTGTCAAGGGCGGGGCATTGCTCGTCACCAACTCGCGTCGCTTCGCGCTCAATGCCATCTACGCGTCGTGGGCGCTCAGCGAGGCGCTCGGTCGTCCGGTGCGATTCGCCGGTCGGCCCGACATTGCTCCTGTTGGGCCGTTCATGCGCCGCCTCGGTGGCCTGCTCGCCCAGCCCGACGAGATCGCGGCGGCCCTGCGCAACCACGAGCTGATCATCATCTCGGCAGCGGCCACCGGCCATCCCCGCCACGCCGGCAAGGTCGACCACCATCTCGTCACTGCGGCGGTGCTCGCCAAAGCACCTGTGTTTCCGGTGGCCTCCATGAGCGCCATGGTGGGCAACTCGGCACGGGTCGAGGTCGGCGCACAACTGCGGCCGCGCCACAAACGCCGGGGGCCGCTGGCCGAAGTCGAGCTCGCCGACATGGCCCAGCATCACATCCAGAAGCTGCTCGACGCGCTCGGTGGCACGCAAACCGGGGTTGCACCAATCGACTGGCTGGCGGAGGGCTGATGACGTACACACGGGCAACCGACGGGGTGCTGTTGCACTACGACGTCGTCGGTCGACGGAATGCTCCGGCGGTGCTGCTCATTCAGGGCCTGGGAACCGACAAGCACGGCTGGGACCTGCAACGCATGGCGCTCGCCCTGCGCTACCGCGTGGTAGCCCTCGACAACCGCGGCGCTGGTCGCAGCGACAAGCCGTTCGGTCACTACAGCATCGAGCAGATGGCCGACGACGCGATGAGCGTGCTCGACGACGCCGGCATCGAGCGGGCGCACATCGTCGGCGCCTCGATGGGTGGCGCCATCACCCAGTACGTCGGCATCAAGTACCCCGAGCGCACCATCTCGCTCACACTGGCCTGCACCGCGTGCCGCAACTCGCAGTGGCGCAAAGACCTGCTGCAAAGCTGGGCCACCACCGCCAACGAGCGGGGCATGGGTGCCATGGCGGCCGAGGCAGCGCGTTGGGTCATCGGCCCCCGTTCGTTCCGTCGCGTGTTGCCGGCGGTCGGCTGGTTGGGCCCACTCGCACGTGGACGTTCGGCGCACGCTTTCGCCTCGCAGGTGAAGGCCATTCTCGACGTCGACGACTCGGTGGCCGGCGAACTCGCCAACATCACCGTGCCCACCTTGGTGCTGGTGGGCAACCAAGACATCCTCACGCCCCGAGGCGACAGCGAGGAGTTGGCCGAGCGCATCCCCACGGCCGAGCTCGTGGTCATCTCCGGTGCCGCGCACGGGTTCATGGTCGAGCACGC
>JAYTNH010000278.1:0-4849 GCA_043748395.1 Ilumatobacteraceae bacterium
GCCTGCTCGAACGACTCCACCCGATTCGGCCAGGCCGAGCTGGTCGACCACCTCGACTGCGTAGTTGTGGCCGCTCCACACCGCAATGCGCTCGTCGGCGAGCGCGAGGGCCGCTTCGTCGGGGCTGACACCGTCGATCGTGAAGGCGGCAGTGGGGGCACGGCCCTCGAGACCCTGCACGCCCCAGACACGAACCCCTCGGATGGATTGCAGACCGTGCAGCAGGGGCTCGAACACCTCGGTCTCGGCGGCGGCGATGCGTGCCATGCCTTCCTCGAGCAGGAAGCGCGCCGCGGCCTCGACACCCGCAATGCCCTCGAAGTTGGGCATGCCCGTCTCGAAGCGCTCGGGTCCCGTCGACGCCGACGGGCGCACCTTGAACACCGGCAGCGCGTCGAGCAGTTCGGGTTCGATCCACACCACTGCGCTGTGCGGGCCGTACCACTTGTAAGGCGAGTTGACCAGCACATCGCATCCGAGTTGCGCGATGTCGATTGCCTGGTGCGGAGCAAGGGCCACTGCATCGACGAAGACATGGGCTCCCACGGCGTGGGCGGCAGCGATGATGGGTGCCAGATCGGGGACAGTTCCGAGCAGGTTGGACGCGCCTGGCAAGGTGACCCATCGCGTGCGCTCGTCGATGAGGTCGATCACGTTCTGCGGCGGCAGCGTGCCGCTGGCCGCATCGAAGGGCGCCACGATGTGTTGGGCGCCTGCAGCATGCGCGGCCAGTCGCCATGGTGTGATGTTGGCATCGTGATCGAGTCGTGTGCCCACAATGCGGTCGCCGGGGCCAAGGGTCTGGCCCACCGCACGCGATAGGGCGAACGTGATCGACGTCATGTTGGCGCCGAAGCAGATGCCGGCCGGATCGGCCGAGAACAACTGCGCAACGGTGACGCGAGCGCGATCGAGTAGTTCGCCGCACAACTGGGCGGCCTTGAACGGCCCTCCGGCAGCAGCAGTAGCACCGCTGGCCATCCAGTCGCTGGTGGCCGTGATGGAGCTGTCGACCATCTGCGTACCCGCCGGACCGTCGAACCGTGCCCATCCGTCGTGCACGCCGGGGAAGCGGTGCCGCAAAGAGGCGTGGGTCATGAGCGCTTGGCGGCCTTGGCAAGCCGTTTGGCAGCGCGGCCGGCAGCTTCGATGTTGCGACCGTCGAGATCGCCGATCTCTTGCCCGTTGGTGAACTGAACGCGGTACCGCTGCCAGTTGAAACCGTTGGCCAGGATGATCTTGCCTTCGGTGCCGGCTGGAACGTTTTGGAGGTCGATCGTGGCCCGTACTCGATCGCCTGAGCGCAATTCGAGTTGGTCGGCGTGGGGCTTGGCCAAGGCGTGCGGCTTCCAAGTGGTCATGCCCGCCATTCTGCCTGAAGCACACCCCCGCCGGTAGCATCGGATTCCTGTGAGAAGCACGATCGAATCCCTCAAACCAACCTCCGCCGCACCAGCCGAAGAACTTGCCGAGTCGTCGGCTGCCACACCAGACGTAGGTGGCGAGCCCGCCGCCGAGGGTGCAGTCGAGGTCGCCCCCCGCCAACTCGTGAAGCTGTCCGTCGTCATCGAAGAGGACGAATTCGACCGTGATATCGACGCAGCCTTCCGGGCGATCGCCCGCGAGGTGCGCCTGCCCGGCTTCCGTGCCGGCAAGGCGCCGCGCAAGGTGCTCGAGGCCCGCATCGGTGTTGGTGCTGCCCGTGAGCAGGCGCTGCGCGATGCGTTGCCCAACTACTTGTCGGCAGCGGTGCGCGAGCACGATGTCGATCTCATCGCTACTCCCCAGGTCGAGATCGTCGCCGGCGAAGAGTCGGGCCCGGTGTCATTCGACGCGACGTGCGAGATTCGGCCCGAAGTCACTGTGCCCGGCTACGGCGGCCTGCGCATCGAGTTGCCATCACCGTCTGCCTCCGACTCCGACGTCGACGAAGCGGTGAACGCCGAACTGCGTCGCCAGGGCGAGCTTGCCGACGCCGACCGTGCGGTGCAGTCCGGCGATCACGTCACGCTCACACTCGCGGCCACGCGCGAAGGCGAGCCGGTCGCCGGTCTCAACACCGACGACTGGCTGTACGAGGTGGGCAAGGGTTGGGTCGCCGAGGGGTTCGACGCCGAACTGTTGGGTGCCGTAGCCGGCGCCGAATTGTCGTTCACCGCTGCGCCGAGCGGCACCACCGATCCGGCCGATTTCAACGTCACGGTTACCCGTGTGCAAGAGCTCGTCATTCCCGAGGTCACCGACGATTGGGTGAGCGAGCACCTTGGCGAGTACGAGACGGTTGCCCAGTGGCGCAAGTCGCTCAGCGAGCGCATTGGCTCGAACAAGCTCAACCAGGCGCGCAACCAGTTCATCGAGCGCACCACGGCGGCGTTGGCCGAGCTGGTCGACGTCGTCCCGCCCGAGTCGATGGTGCAGGGCGACCTGCAGTCACGCGTGCAAAACATGGTGCAGCAGTTCCAAGCTCAGGGCATCGCCCTCGATCAGTGGCTCAGTGCCACCGGCCAAGACGTCAACTCGTTCATCGAGACGTTGCGTGTGCAGTCGCGCATGGCGGTGAAGGTCGATCTCGGCTTGCGTGCCGTGGCCGCCGCCGAGCAGATCGCAATCGACGACGACGACCTCGCTGCCGAGTATGCGCGCATCGCCGTACAGGTGCGTCAGAAGCCGGCCGAGGTTCGCAAGGCCTACGAGAAGAACGACGCCGTCGCCGACCTGAAGGCGAACATGCGCAAGACCAAGGCACTCGACTTCCTCCTCGAGCACGTCGAGGTGGTCGACGAAGCCGGTCAGCCGATCGACCGCGCGCTGTTGCTGAACCACGATCACGATCACGATCACGATCACGATCACGACCACGACCACGATCACGACCACGACCACGACCACGATCACGACCACGATCACGACCACGACTGAGATGAGAGGAACGAGCGAGATGAACCCGCAGAACTACATGGTCCCCAACGTCATCGAGCAGACCGCCCGCGGTGAACGCGGCATGGATCTGTACTCGCGGTTGCTGAAGGACAACATCATCTTCCTGCAGACGCCGATCGACGACACGATCGCCAGTCTCATCTGCGCTCAGCTCATCTTCCTGGAGAGCGAGAACCCCGACAAGGACATCAACCTCTACATCAACAGCCCCGGTGGCGACATCACTGCGCTGTTCGCCATCTACGACACGATGCAGTTCATCAAGAACGAGATCGCCACCATCTGCCTCGGACAGGCCGCCTCGGCTGCCGCGGTGTTGCTGGCGGCTGGCACCAAGGGCAAGCGTCTGGCCCTGCCCCACAGTCGCATCCTGCTGCACCAGCCGTACGGCCAGGTGGGCTACGGGCAGGTCACCGACCTCGAGCTGGCAGCCAAAGAAATCATGCGCATGCGCGATCTGCTCGAGGAGATCTTGTCCCATCACACCGGCCAATCCATCGAGCGCGTGCACAAAGACACCGACCGCGATTTCGTGATGGAAGCGAATGAGGCGGTCGAGTATGGCATCATCGACGCTGTGATCTCGTCGCGCGAGGCGGTCGACCGCACTGGTCCCATCCGCTGAGCCCGACGACCGAACAAGGGGAACATGCTCGTGGCGAAATTCGGTGACACTGGCGAGCTACTGAAGTGCTCGTTCTGCGGCAAGTCGCAAAAGCAGGTCAAGAAGCTCATCGCGGGCCCAAGCGTGTACATCTGCGATGAGTGCATCGATCTCTGCAACGAGATCATCGAAGAGGAGTTCACCGAATCGAGTGAGCTCCATTTCGACGAGCTGCCCACCCCGCGCGAGATTCGTACCTTCCTCGACGACTACGTCGTTGGGCAAGAGAGTGCCAAGAAGATCCTCTCGGTGGCGGTGTACAACCACTACCGGCGCATCCAGTACCAGCAGAACGCGTCGGTCGGTCGCCGCGACGAGGTCGAGCTCACCAAGAGCAACATCATGCTGCTCGGCCCTACCGGGTGCGGCAAGACGCACCTCGCGCAAACGCTTGCCCGCTTGCTCAACGTGCCGTTCGCTGTAGCCGATGCCACGGCGCTCACCGAGGCCGGCTACGTCGGCGAAGACGTCGAGAACATTCTGCTCAAGCTCATCCAGGCTGCCGATTTCGATGTCAAGAAGGCCGAGACCGGCATCATCTACATCGACGAAATCGACAAGATTGCCCGCAAGAGCGAGAACCCGTCCATCACTCGCGACGTCAGTGGCGAGGGCGTGCAGCAGGCCTTGTTGAAGATCCTCGAAGGCACCGTCGCCTCGGTGCCGCCCCAGGGCGGGCGCAAGCATCCGCACCAAGAGTTCATCCAGATCGACACCACCAACATCTTGTTCATCTGCGGTGGCGCGTTCGCCGGCCTCGAGCAGATCATCGAGCAGCGCGTTGGTCACAAGGGTGTTGGCTTCCATGGCATCGTGCGCAGCAAGGCCGACAAGGAAGCGGGCACGACGTTCGCCCACGTGTTGCCAGAAGATCTGCTCAAGTTCGGGCTCATCCCCGAGTTCGTCGGGCGGTTGCCGATGATGGGTGCGGTCAGCAGTCTCGACCGCGATGCGCTCATCCAAATCCTCACCGAGCCGAAGAACTCGCTCGTCAAGCAGTACCGCAAGATGTTCGAGTTCGAAGAAGTTGCTCTCGATTTCACCGCTGAAGCGATGGATGCGATCGCCGAGCAGGCGTTGCTGCGTGGCACTGGTGCTCGCGGTCTGCGCGCGATCCTCGAAGAGGTGCTGCTGAACACGATGTACGAGCTTCCGGGTCGCAGCGATGTGGCGAGTGTGATGATCGACGCCGACACTGTGCGGACGAAGGTTAATCCCGCGCTGGTGCCACGCGAGCCCGTTGTT
>JAYTNH010000279.1:0-2749 GCA_043748395.1 Ilumatobacteraceae bacterium
GTGAGTTCGAGCGTGACGCTGGCAGGCATGCCCACCACGAGCACCTCGCCACCGGGTGCCACCACCCGCATCGCCTGATGCAGGCTGTCGCTACTGCCAACGCAGTCGATCACGTGCGGGAACCCGCAGGTGAGCTGATCGCCGACCATCATCGACTTGCTGGTGGTCCGCACCCAACGCGGTAGTTCGTCACTGGTGCACACGATGTCGGCGCCCAGTTCTTTTGCCAGGCGTCGCTGCTCGGCGTATCGGGCGGTGACGATGACGGGCGCCCGCCGATCGGCGTCACGGGTGGCGGTGATCGCGGCGAGGGTGAGCAGACCCAACGTGCCGGCGCCGATGATCGCGGTCTCGCTGCCGTCGTAGCGAGCCGCGGCGTGCACAGCGCAAGCTGTGGGCTCGATGAGTACCGCCGCTTCGTCGCTGAAGTGGGCGGGCACATCGACCAGTTGGCTGGCGTGGGCGACCAGTTCGCGTGACCAGCCGCCGCCCGTGTCGGTGCAGAACCCGGTCTGGATGCCTGGTTCGAGGTGGCCGAACGCAACCCGTTCGCACAGGTTGATGCTGCCGTTGGCGCACGCAGCACACGGCGGGGTTACGCCGCGGGTGACGCACGACAGCACCGGCACAAGCGCAACGCGGCGCGTAGATCCGTCGGCGGCGGTGACGTCGCCGACAACCTCGTGGCCGGGGGTGAACGGGTAGCTCACCAGCGGGTCGAAGTACGCCGACGCCGAGCCGTCGATCATGGCCAGATCGCTGCCACAGATGCCGGCCAGCCGCGGTCGAAGTCGCACCCAGTCCGAACCGGGTAGGTCAAGTTCGACATCGCTCTCGAGTGCGAGTGGCCCCACCGACGCTCCGCTACCCGGCAAGATCGCACCCGCGAGGCGCGCCATCGCGAAGCGTGCGGGCTTGCGACTGAACACCAGTCGGCTCATACGAACGTCCGCCTGCGTTCAGTCTCGGTCATCATGTCGCCGATCGGTAGCAACGATCGCGGCGCGCCCGACGCCTTCGACCACTGTTCCACCAACCAGCCGCGCTTGCGGGCGATCGAGGCGAGCCGCGTCTCGGGGTTCACCGCAACAGGGAAGCCCACGGCCTCGAGCATCGGCAGGTCGCTGGTGGAGTCGGCGTAGGCGATCGATTCGTCGAGTCGCAAACCCTCGGCTTCGCAGTAGTCGGCGAGGATCTGGGCTCGCGTCTCGCCGGTGGGTGGTACCACCGACAGGTTGCCGCTGTAGGTGCCATCGGGGCGCACACTCAATTTGGCCGACACGATCTCGTCGAACAACGGCTTCAGCCCAGCGACCGCGAAGTCGAGCGCGCCGGTGATCAGGATGGTGCGGTGTCCCAGTGCTCGGTGCTCGCGCACGCGACGCAAGCCGGCCGGGAAGCTCTTGGTCAGGATGAGTCGCGTGAGCAACTCCTGCGAGTCGAGTTCGATCTGGCCAATCGGCGCATCTTCGTATCTCCGGTAGAAAAAGCGCAGGAAGTCGGCGCGATCCTTGCGGTCGATACGGCTCAGTGTCGGTGCCTCGGCGAGGGTACGCAAGATGTACCGCATCCGCTCGGGGCCGTTGAGCCTGCGGGTGGCGAGGTACGAGTAGCTCTCGACCACATTGCTGGCGATGAGCGTGTTCTCGAGGTCGAACGCAGCGAGGTGGCGCTCGGGGGAGAGTACAGCTTTGAGCAGACGCGCTGGCCGATCGTGCTTGCTCTTGCCCGGTGTGGTTTTGGCGCGCGAGTGCAGCACGATCGACGGCAGGTGAATGGTGCTCACGTAGGTGGGCCAATGCACGCTGGTGGGGTCGAAGTTGAACGCAGCCTGATCGGCTGGCGAGAGCTCTGCCCAAGCGGCCATGAGGTTGTCGACCTGGTAGATCGCCTCGCACTCGGTGTACAGGCCGTAGAGCAGCACGTACTCGTAGGCGCGGTCGATGTCGGCTTTGGTGTCTTCGAGCTTGGCGGCCCAGTCGGCCTGTTTGCCACGCAAGGGCAGCGCATGCAGCACCTGTTCGGTGCGTTCGGCGATCATCTTGGCTCGCTTGAGCTGCTCTTTCACCCGGCCGCGAGCGGGAAACTGCCATTCGGGCACCACGATGGGTTGGCCCTCTGGGTCGTACAGCGGGTGCTCGGTGAACCACGCCCGCACGTTGTCGACGAGCACCTTGTACTTCAGCGGATTGATGCCACCGCTGGCCACCTGTGTGATGGGAGCAGCGCGCTCGGGCCCTTGCGCGGCGACGGCGATGATGGCCGCTACCACGATGTCGACCGGAATGACGTCGACTGTGCCCTCCGGCACGCCGGGGAACTCCTTGAGCAGGCCTCGGGCATAGCTGAGGATGACCGGCTCGGCCATGCGGAACCCGCGGATCCAGCCAGGGAACGGTTCGGCCAGCGCCGACTCGATGATGCTCGGCCGCACGATGCTGACCGGAATGTCGCCCTTCACCTCGGTGAGTGCCTGCTCACCCAGCGCCTTGGTGAAGGCATACGCGTCGGGCCACCCCACGCTGGCTGCTCGGGCACGTCCGGCCTCGACCAGTTCGTGCTTCACCCACGCCAGTCGCAGGTTCTCGGTCTTGGCGGCCAGCGCCGGGGCACCGGCGGCACCGAGTTCTTTGTGTGCTTCCTTGCGGAACTGGCGCAGACGCTCGGGCACACGGCTCAACGACTCGGTGTCGCTACGCAGGCGCCGTGACGCGGCTACTTCCTTGCGCCAGTCGAGACCGATGTCGAA
>JAYTNH010000280.1:0-5402 GCA_043748395.1 Ilumatobacteraceae bacterium
CTATCGAACTGGGCTAACGAACCGGGCTAGTGAACCGGGCTAGTGAACTGACACGGGCTTGCGCATGAGCGTGACCGGCTTGGTGTGATCCATGCTCGGCTTGGGCCTGCTGGCGACCAGCCGCAGTGCTTCGTCGGCGTCACCGCCCACGCATTCGGGATCTGGCCCGTCGAGGGGCAACCCGGTGAAAAACTTCGCCGCCATGCAGCCGCCCTGACAGGCGTCGTAGCTGCCGCAACTGCCGCATGCACCGGCCGACTGTGGCTCGCGGAGTTCGGTGAACAGCGCCGACTCTTTCCACACCTTGGCGAAGCCTCCGGCATCGCGCACCGAGCCGGCCTTGAACTGGTCGTGGATGACGAACGGGCAGGCGTACACGTCGCCGATGGGGTCGATGAGACACACCACCCGCCCGGCGCCGCACATGTTGAGGCCCGGCAGCGACTCGCCGAGCGCATTGAGATGGAAGAACGAATCGCCGGTGAGCACGTTGTCGCCGTGGGCCAACAGCCAGTTGTAGATCTGCCGTTGCTGTGCGTTGGTGGGGTGCAGGTCGTGCCACGTGTCGGCGCCGCGGCCGCTCGGCCGAAGCCGGGTGACCCGTAACTGCGCGCCATACGAGTCGGCCAACTCCTTGAATCCGTCGAGTTGGTCGACGTTGTGGCGGGTAACGACGATGCTGATCTTGAACGGCCCGAAGTTTGCTGCGGCCAGGTGATCCATGGCGCGACGGGCCATGGCGTACGAACCCTCGCCACGTACGGCGTCGTTGGTGGCTGCGTCGAGGCCGTCGAGGCTGATCTGGATGTCGAGGTAGTCCATCGCGGCAAAGCGGCGTGCCTTGTCGGCATCGATGAAGGCACCGTTGGTGCTGAACTTCACGCCGATGCCCTGCTCGATGGAGTAGTCGACGAGTTCGAAGAAGTCGCGTCGCACCATCGGCTCGCCGCCACCGATGTTGATGTAGAACACCTGCAGATCGCGGAGCTGGTCGAGCACGCTCTTGGCTTCGGCGGTGGTGAGTTCGCGCGGGTCGCGCTGGCCACTCGACGACAGGCAGTGCACGCATTGCAGGTTGCACGCGTACGTGAGTTCCCATGTGAGGCAGATGGGGGCGTCGAGGCCACCCTTGAGTTGTTCAACCAGTTGTTGCGCGCTCACGCACGATCTCCGATGTTTCG
The DNA here is from genome assembly GCA_043748395.1 of Ilumatobacteraceae bacterium. Classification (GTDB taxonomy): domain Bacteria; phylum Actinomycetota; class Acidimicrobiia; order Acidimicrobiales; family Ilumatobacteraceae; genus JAYTNH01. The sequence continues at coordinate 1,182 of JAYTNH010000280.1, forward strand.
AGGGATGCAAATGCAGAGGCGAAGCTGGCCCAACGCGACGGGTCGACGGCACACGCCTGCAGCGTGTCGGCCAACGAGGCGTGCTCGCTCAGATGCCTGGCAACGTTCACGACGTCGAGATGTTTCATGAACACCAGCCGGCGATTGCCGTAGTGATAGGCGAGCGCGCCAAAGGGCTCGGGGCGCAGTGCTACCTGCGGATGCAGTTCGAGCGCGCGGTCGAGCATGCGCTCAGTAGACGCCGCACATACCGTCGATCGAGATCTCCTCGATGAGCAGTTCCTGCTCGATGACGGGCTCGTCAGCGTTATCGAGGGTTGTCTCGATGGCTGGTTCGATCACCGGGTTCTCCATGGATTCCGATCGTATCCCCTTTCGATGTGGGAGCGGTAGCGTCGGGTGCCCGATGGACGCCGACCTGTTTCCCGAGCTCAGCGCCGAGCGCAGCCATCTGGCGTTCGCACACGCGTCTCGCGACGCGATGATCGAGCGCTTCACGCAGATCAGCCCCGAGTCGGCAGCCGACGAGATCACCAAGGAGTACGTCGAGGTCACCGTGGCCGAGGCGCTGGAAGACTTGCGCACTCCGGGTGCCGGCGACTTCTTCGGACGCATCACCGAACTGGCACGTGGCGTGGCCGATGGTGACCGCTGGTACATCGGCCGTCGCCACATCGAAGACGACACGCACGAACCGGTGGTGGTCGACTGGCGAGCGCCCATCGCCGCGCCGTTCTATCGCGCTACGCATGCCGACCCGTTCGGCTTGGCACACCGGCGGCGGTTCACGCTTGCCGATGGCGACCTCAGCGCCTACCTCGACGAGCAACTCGACGACCCCGACCACGAGGCCGCCGGATCCGGCATCCCCGACCCGGTGCTCGCCGAGATCGGCGCGGCGCGCACTGGTGCGATGCGCGAGATCGTGGCCACCATCCAGGCCGAGCAAGACATCGTCATCCGCGCCCCCATCGATCAGTGCCTGGTGGTGCAGGGTGGGCCTGGCACCGGCAAGACCGCGGTGGGCTTGCACCGGGCCGCCTACTTGTTGTTCGAGCATCGCCGCCGGCTGGCCCGCGATGGGGTGCTGGTGGTGGGGCCCAACCGGGTGTTCCTCGACTACATCGGCAACGTGTTGCCGTCGTTGGGCGAGCGCAGCGTGGTGCAGCGCACGGCGCTCGACCTGTGCGTACCCAAGGTCGAGATCACCGGCGTCGACGACAACGAGACGCAGCAGTGGAAGGGCTCGGCCGAGATGCTCGATCGTCTCGACGATGCGGCGCTCGATCACGTCAAGGTGCCCGCCGACGACCTGCGCATTCCGTTGGGAGCGCGCACGCTGGTGGTCACCCGAGGCGACGTCGCGGCCTGGATCGAGCAGGCGGCCAACGCGGCCACGCCGGTGAACAGGCGGCGCGAGTCGCTCAAGGGTCTGGTGCAGCGCGACATGCTGCGCCGCTACGACCGCGACGACGTGTGGGAACGTGCCCCCGGGCTACGTGCTGCGCTCACCAAGGCCTGGCCCACACAGAAGCCGATCAAGCTGGTCGATTCGTTGCTGCCCGGCCCGTCGGGCCGTCGTCGGCAGTGGACCGCTGCCGACCAGTTCCTCATCGACGAAGCGAACTCGTTGCTCAACGGACCGCCGTTCACGTACGGCCACGTAGTTGTCGACGAAGCACAAGACAACTCCGCGGTCGCGCTGCGCGTGATCGGCCGTCGCAGCCCCGGCAGCTCGATGACCATCTTGGGCGACCTCGCGCAGTCGACCACGCCCGCAGGTCAGCGCGACTGGACCGTTGCTCTCGGCCACCTTCGCGCCGCCGCGTCGCAGGTTGCTCATCTCACGATCGGCTACCGCGTTCCGGCACCCATTCTCGACATGGCCAATCGACTGCTGCCGCTCACAGCGGTCGAGTCGCAAGCCAGCAGCAGTGTGCGCGCCGACGGTGTCGACCCTGCGGTGCGGGTCGTCGCGTCTGGCGCGCTGTTCGAATCCGTGGCCGACGAGGTTCGCCTGGTGCGCCATCGCCACCACAACACCGGTGTGGTCGCCGTAGCCGAGTCGCATGCGGCCATCGCCGCTGCGCTCGCCCCAGTGGGTCTCACGGCAGTCGATCGCGTGCACGATCTCGCATACGACGACGTCCCCGTGTTCACACCCGAAGCGGTGAAGGGCCTCGAGTTCGACGGTGTCGTGGTGGTGAACCCGCACGAGATCCTCGACGGAACGGCGCGTGGCGCGCGCCTGCTGTATGTGGCCATGACCCGCGCCGTACAGGTGTTGCACTTCGTGGGCACCGAGCCGCTGCCCGCTGTGCTCAACAGCTGACGGGTGCACCAACTCTTCCGCCTGGCCGAACATTCGGCACATCCGTGGGTCATGCAGCGCACGCCGGGGTCTCGCGAAGCCGCGCGGCCGAACGTCAAGACAACGTCGACGCAACCCCAGGCGGCGTTTGTCGATATCGGGCCACGGCCACGCCGGCCCAGATCAACTCCACGACACCGAACGGCCACACCCCCGACAAGAACCCGTAGATGCTCGACAGCACGCACCCGGCACTGAAGCCGAGAATGAAGCCCCGGCCGCGGTGTTCGAGTGCGTACATCACCATCATGAACGTGACCGCACATACCCCATAGACCGTGATCGCCATGGTGGTAGTGAACCAGCACCGGTGCTCGGCCTGCGCCGGAGGTCCTCGACGAACGAGGGTGGTACCGTCGGCGGTATGGCGGGATTCGAAACAGTACGTGTGGCAGCGGTCCAAGCGACGCCTGTGGTCCTCGACGCCGACGCCACCATCGACAAGGTCATCCGCCTCCTTGGCGAGGCCGCCGACGATGGCGCGACTCTCGTCGTCTTCCCTGAGTGCTTTGTCTCCGTTTATCCCAGCGGGGCATGGGCGGCGCAAGCGGCGACCTGGGCCCCAGGCTGCGACGAGCTGTGGCAGCGCATGTGGGAGTCGAGCATCGACGTTCGCGGACCGCTGGTCGAGCGGCTCGCCAGCGCGTGTGCCGAGCGCAACGTTCACCTGGCCATTGGCGTCAACGAGCGAGAAGACGATCGACCCGGCTCGTTGTACAACACGCTGCTGGTGATCGGCGGCAAAGGAGTGCTGCATCGGCATCGCAAGCTCATGCCCACCATGCACGAGCGTGTCTTTCACGGAGTGGGCGCGGGTGACGATCTCGGTGTGGTCGAGCTTCCCGGCAGTGCACGCATCGGCGGTCTCATCTGTTGGGAGAACCGCATGCCGCTTGCGCGCTGGAGCGTCTATCAGGGCGGTCCGCAGATCTGGCTCGCGCCAAATGCCGACGACAGTGATAGCTGGATCGCATCGATGCGCCACATTGCGATCGAGGCGGGAGCATTTGTGGTGAGTGTTCCGCAGTACATCCCGGCCAGCGCCTTTCCCGCCGACTTCCCCCTGGCGTTGCCAGAAGGAGTCGACGTGTTCGGCCGTGGAGGGGCATGCATCGTGTCGCCCAACGGGCAACTGGTGGCCGGACCGCTCTACGACACGGAGGGGATCGTGTTTGCCGACTGCGACCTTCGTGAGGCGCTGCATTCGAAGCGCTACTTCGACGTCGTCGGTCACTACGGCCGAACCGACGTGCTCGCCGCCAATCCCCCTGTCGGGTCTGCTTAGTCGGGTCTGCTTAGTCGGGGCGCGACCGACCAGACGCGCTCAACAGATCGCCAAACGGGTCGGCGGTCATTCCCAGACCGTGTCCGAACGACGTCCACATCAGCCATGTCCGAGTGTGTTCGCGCAGTCGTCGACACAGATCTGGGGGTGGCTCGAACGCGACTGCCAGACCGCGGCACACGTCGTGGGCGTGCAGGATCAACTCCATTGCTGCCCGCGGCAAGAAGTCGGTGGGTCGGCCCAATGGTGGGTTCGGTTGTGGCCGTTGGAACAGGATCGCTCGCGTGTCTGGCGGCGCATGGTTGACGACAGCGATCACGATTCGTGTTGCCATGCGTAACGACTCGACCAGGAGCGCCGGGGTCGCGAGATCTCCGAGTTCGAGATTGGCACCCGCCACCGGATACGCGTCGGTGTTGCGCGACGCCAAGAAGAACGCCGGTGCGTAGACGCAGTCGACGGCGTGATCGGCCGTCTTGAGGCACGACCACTCGACGGTTCCGGCGGGCACGGTCCAATCGAGATCGGCACCAGCAGTCCATGTGTCGGCGACCAACGTGCTGAG
>JAYTNH010000281.1:0-3113 GCA_043748395.1 Ilumatobacteraceae bacterium
TCGCGGATGATGTCTTTGCCGGGCTGATCGGCCGGGTGGGCTTTGCCGGCGAACACGAACTGCACAGGGCGGTCGGCGTCGAGCAGCAGACGGCGCAAGCGGTCGGGTTGTGACAACAGCAGCGCGGCGCGCTTGTAGGTGGCGAAGCGGCGGGCGAACCCGATGGTGAGCACGTTTGGGTCGAGCACCGCTTCCCCCAACCGTGAACGCACGAACGACACCAAGGTGGCCCGGCCGCTTGCCCGTGCGTTCCACACGTCGGCTGTCGGGAGATCGTTCACCTTGTTCCAACCGTGAACATCGGCACCGTCCCACATGCCTCCGACGCTGCGTCGTAGCAGCGCGTCGACCTCGTCACCCACCCATGTGTGGGCGTGCACGCCGTTGGTGAGCCCGACGATGGGGACCTCGTCCACAGGCACGTCGGGCCAGAGTCCCTGGAACATCTCGCGGCTGACTGCGCCGTGCAGCTGGGCGACGCCGTTGGAGCGGCCCGACAGGTGCAGCCCCATGACAGCCATGTTGAACCGAGTCTCGTCGGGTTCGTCGGGTCGGTGGCCCAGTTCCATGAGCTGGTCGAGGCTGAGACCCAGGAGCGGTGCGAACTCGCCGAAGTACTTCTGCATGAGCTCGCGTGGGAAGCGGTCGATTCCGGCCGGCACAGGCGTGTGCGTGGTGAACACCCCACCGGCGCGCACGGCCTCGACCGCTTCGGCGGCCGACAGGCCATCGCTCACGAGTTCGCGCATGCGCTCGAGCGCCAAGAACCCCGCATGACCTTCGTTGGTGTGGAACACCTGTGGGTGCATGCCGAGTTGGCGAAGTACGCGCACGCCACCGATGCCGAGGATGATCTCTTGACGCATGCGGTGCTCGACATCGCCGCCGTACAGACGGTCGGTGATGGCTGCGCCCTCGTCGGTGTTGCCCTCGACCGCAGTGTCGAGCAGATACAACTCGACGCGGCCCACCTGCACCTTCCATGCGTTCACCTGCACGGTGTCGCCACCGACGTCGACCGTCACCCGCACATCGGTAGGCGTGAGGGCGAGCCCATGGGGATCGAGGCGCGGGAAGCGTTCTTCTTGGAAGCCGTCGGCGTTCAGTCGTTGCCGGAAGTATCCCTGGGCGTAGAGCAAGCCGATGGCCACGAGCGGCACTCCCAGATCGGAGGCCGCCTTGAGGTGATCGCCGGCGAGCACGCCCAAACCACCCGAGTACTGCGGCAGCGTTTCGGTGAGCCCGAACTCGGGCGAGAAGTAAGCAACCATGCCCAGCGGCGAGTCGGTGCGCTCATGAAACCAGCGGGGCTCGGAGATGGCCACACGAAGGCGTTCGGCGCTCGACTGCGTGATCGCCACGATGTCGGGGTCGGCGGCAATGACGCTCCACCTGTCGGTGGTGATGGCGGCCAGCAGGCGCAACGGATCGTGCCCGGTGCTCGCCCACAGCCCAGGGTCGAGTCGCTCGAACAGCGCCTTGGTGTCACGATCCCATGTCCAGTGGAGGTTGTTGGCCAACTCGTTGAGGGCCGCCAACGGTGCAGGGATGGCTGGCACAACATTGAATTCACGAACGGCACGCATGGGCCGAAACGGTATCTGGATCAGCCTTTGATCGCCTGCTTGTACACCTTCATGGTCGACGCCGCAATGGCATCCCAGGTGTACTTGGCGGCCAGCAGCTTGGCCGCCTTCAGCGACATCGATGCTGCGACGACCGGCTTCGCCAGCACTTCGGCGATGCGTTCGGCAAGTTCGAGGTGATTGCCAGGTTCGAACAGCAGGCCGGCGCCGGTGCCTTCGACGATCTCGGCGAGCCCGCCGGTGCGGGCCACGATGGTGGGGGCACCGGCTGCCATCCCTTCGAGGGCCACGATGCCGAACGGCTCGTACAACGAGGGGATGACCACACAGCCGGCGCGTTGCAACAGCGCACGCAGTTCGTCGTCCGGTACGAATCCGGCAAGATGCACGATGTCGCCGACGCCTTCGATGTCGACCTGCGTCTGCAGTTCGGCGAGGTAGCTGCCCCGGCCGGCGATGACGCAGTGAATGTTCGGCACCCGTGATCGCAGATGTCCGATGGCTTGCGCCAGCACCTGGAAACCCTTCTCGTACTGGATGCGACCCCACCCGATGACGAGTGGCTCGCGTGCCGGTGGTGTGGCACCTTCTGGCAGCAGCCATTGGCCGGTGTCGACTCCGTTGGGCACGAGGTGGACCTTTTCGGCGGGAAGCTCGAAGCCGTCGATGACCTCGCGAACCATGAACTTCGAGCAGGCGATCACCTCGCGTGCCTGGTAGGTGAGCCACCATTCGACAGCGTTAACGGCGGCCGGCAGACCCGGCGGCAGGTGCCCGCCGTGCCGGCCACGCTCGGTGGCATGCACGGTGGCCACCAGGGGAACGCCCCACAACGTCTGCAATGTGTCGCCCGACCAGGCGACGAGCCAATCGTGAGCGTGGACGACCTGCGGCTTCCAGGTGCCGAGTCGCGCCGCGAGTGCAGTGAGTTGGTGGTTGGCCGAGGCCATCCGCGCCACCAGGTTGTCGTCGGGTAGCCACGGCAGGTCGGTGCGGGCCCGAATCACGCGCACCCCGTCGACCACCTGGTCGTCTTCGGTGTCGGGGTGGTGCAAGCTGAACACCACCACCTCGTGCCCGGCGCGATGCATCGCCCTGGCGAGGCCGTCGACGTGCGCAGCAATGCCGCCCACAACGAGCGGCGGGTACTCCCACGACAGCATCAGAACACGCATGTCCCGACCGTAGCGGGCGGGCGCGTGGAGCCCCCATCCCCTACGCTCAGAGTGATGCTGCTCTCCGACACCGACCTGTTTCTGTTCGGTGAGGGAAACCACCGCCAACTGTGGCAGGTCCTGGGCGCGCATCCGTTGGCCGCTGGTGGGGTGCGCTTTGCAGTCTGGGCCCCCGCTGCCCGCTCGGTGAGGGTGCAGGGCGACTGGAACGGCTGGGGCGAGACGCAGCCCGCCGACGAACTGTTCCCGCAAGACCGATCGGGTGTGTGGGCCGCCGTAGTTCCAGCCGCTGCAGCAGGCCATCGATACAAGTTCGTGGTCGAGTCAGCCTCGGGCGCGGTCACCTTGAAGG
>JAYTNH010000282.1:0-3178 GCA_043748395.1 Ilumatobacteraceae bacterium
GTTGATGTCGGCACGGAGCCCGGCAGCCAGCGTGCCGCGGTCGCTTAGACCGTAGAGCGCTGCATTGCGAGCAGTCTGCTTGGCGACCAGGAACTCGAGTGGAATCTGCTCGCCGCGGGCACGATCACGTGCCCAGTACGACAACTGGGTGGTGGGCATGGTGGCATCGCAGATGAGCGTGACGTGCGCGCCGGCGTCGCTGAGGCCGGTGACGGTGCACGGGTGCGTGAGCATTTCGCGCAGCACCTCTTGTGCCTGATGCACATCGGCTCCGCCCATGAGCGCGCCCATCGCCGCGCCGTTCTGTTCGAGCAGGAAGTCGTAGAGCACACTGAGCATGTCGTCGCCGGTGCGGGCGGCGCGGGCACCGAGTGAGGCCGACATCTCGGGTTCGTAGTCGACCGGGTCGGCGAGTGGGTAGATGATCGGCGCCGCCACTTGGAACAGCGAGAACAGGTTGGCCATCGAGCCAGGCTCGGCCACCGCCACATCAGTTTCGGACAGGATTGCGGCCTTCACCTCGGGCTTCGACATCTCGGCCGCTCGCGCGGCGAGCGGCAACGACGCGAGACGCATGTAGGTGGGACGGCGTTGGAAGGCGTGGTAGCCCGACAGACCGGTGACCAGACCGATGGGACGCGACGCCACCTGCGGGAACAGCTGCGCGCCGCGGGAGTTGGCATCGACGGTCAGCTGCAGCAGTTCGCGCCAGGTGTCGGGTGGGTAGTCGGGCGATTGCACCAGCGTGAACGTCACCGGGCGGCCGCTGGCATGCGAGAAGCGGTCCATGAGGTCGAGCTCGTCGTGCGGCGACGTGCGTTCGCCTCCGAGGCCTTCGAGCTTGCCCACCGTTCCCGCCGGGATCATCTCGAACACACCCTTGCCCGTTGCGCCCATGGCCGCGGCAATCGCCAGCAGTTCGGCATCGGGGGCAAACGTGCCAGGCACCGGTGCTCCCCACAGCGAGCGGTGGCCGATGGTGCGCGAGGTGGTGAAGCCGAGCGCACCCGCATCGATTGCCTCGGCCACGAGACGTGACATCTCCGCGATGTCGGCTGCGGTGGCATCTTCGTTGTCGGCGCCGCGTTCACCCATCACGTAGTAGCGCACTGCGCCATGGGCGATCTGCGCACCAACGTCGAGCGAGTACTGCCGGCCGGCGATGTAGTCGAGATACTCGGGGAAGCTCTCCCAGCTGCCCCACTCGATGCCCTCGTACAGCGCTGTTCCGGGAATGTCTTCGACGCCCTCCATCAATTCGATCAGTGACTTCTCGCCGCCGGGGCGCACCGGCGCGAAGCCGACGCCGCAGTTGCCCATCACGATGGTGGTTGCCCCGTTGCCAGCGCTCGGATCGATTACGTCGTCCCAGCTGATCTGGCCGTCGTAGTGCGTATGCACATCGACCCAGCCGGGAGTGACGATGGCTCCGGAGGCATCGATGGTGTGCGTTGCGGCGGCGGTGATGGTGCCACCTACCTGGGCAATTCGGCCATCTTGCACGGCGATGTCGCCCGATGTCGGTGCGCCTCCGCTGCCGTCGACGATGGTGCCGCCCTTGATCACGTAATCGAACATGCTTCCCCCCGCAAGGCGCACGCTGTGTCGCGCGTCAGTGGACGTACTCTAGATTTTTCCAGACATCATCAACGAGGGGGAGCGAACACCATGAACACCGAATCGAGCGACGTGACGACGCTGCTGGTCGGTACTCGCAAGGGTGCCTGGATGCTGTCTGGCGACGCGGCCCGCGAGCAGTGGGTCGCATCCGAGCCGATCTTTCTCGGTCACATCGTGCAGCACCTCGTCGCCGACCCGCGGGGTAGCGGCACCATCGTGATGGCCGCCAAGACCGGTCACCTCGGGCCCACGGTGTTTCGTTCCACCGATCAAGGCGGCACCTGGACCGAGGCGTCGCGCCCGCCGGCGTTCAACGCGGGCGACGCCTACGGGCGCGCCGTTCGCACCGTGTTCTGGGTGACGCCGGGCCACGCATCAGTGCCAGGTGTCTGGTATGCGGGTGCTTCTCCGCAGGGCTTGTTCAGAAGTACCGACGATGGCGACACCTGGGCACCGGTAGCTGGGTGGAACGACCATCCGCAGTGGAACACATGGGCCGAATGGCCCGATGTCGAGGGAACCCCCGATGGCTCGGTACTCCATTCAGTCATCGTCGATCCGCGTGACGCGGCGCACATGTACATCGGGTTGTCGGGCGGCGGCGTGTTCGAGTCGGTCGATGCCGGTGCCGACTGGCGGCCGTTGAACGCCGGTTGTGCCGCCGACTTCCTGCCAGAGCCCGAGTATCCGACCGGCCACGATCCGCATTGTGTCCGCATGCATCCGGCCATGCCCGATCGGCTCTACCAGCAGAACCACTGCGGCATCTACCGCCTCGATCGACCCGCCGAACGGTGGGTACGCATCGGCGACAACATGCCCCGCGAGGTCGGCGACATCGGGTTCCCCATCGAGTTGCATCCACGCGACCCCGACACGGCGTGGGTGTTCCCCATGGACGGCACCGACGTGTGGCCGCGCACCAGCCCCGATGGCAGACCGGCCGTCTACGTGACCCGCGACGCCGGCGAGTCGTGGTCGCGTCTCGCGGCCGGTCTCCCCGAGCGCGCCTGGTTCACCGTGAAGCGTCAGGCCATGTGCGTCGATCGCTCCGAGCCCGTCGGCGTGTACTTCGGCACCACGAGCGGCGAGATCTGGGCGAGTCGCGACGGCGGAGAGCACTGGACGTGCATCGTCGCCCACCTTCCCGAGATCTACTCCCTCGAGGTCGCGTGACAGGTTCCGTGCCAGGTCGAATGAGGGTTCGCATCCCCACGCCGTTGCGGTCGTACACGCGCAACGCCGCGTCGGTCACTGCCAGCGGCAGCACGGTCGGCGAGGTGCTCGCCGATCTCGACGAACAGTTCCCTGGCATCACCTTCCGCCTGGTCGACGAGCAGGGTAGCGTGCGTCAGCACATGGTGATCTGGGTCGACGGCCGGCGCTGCCGTGATCTCGACACCCCACTCGACGGCATCGACGAGGTCGTGCTGATGCAGGCGCTGTCAGGCGGCTGATCCAATCTGCGCGAGGCTGCTGGGTGACACGAGGGGGACACATGCGCACGCACCGGGTCGAGGGAATTTCGTTGGCATTGATTGCGCTCTTCATGGTCTCG
>JAYTNH010000283.1:0-3935 GCA_043748395.1 Ilumatobacteraceae bacterium
AGGTCGAGGTCACCGAACTCGGCAAACCAGTCGTCGCCGATGACCGCTTTCGAGACGAACAACTGCAGCTCGGCATCGCGGTCGCGCATGGTGGCGAAGATGAGCTTGCCCTGCTCGCGCACGAGCATGACGCGACCGACGGCGGCCACGCGTTGGTCGACTTCGGAGCCAGCTTCGAGGTGACCGAATTCGGTGCGCAACTCGGCCAACGTGTGCGTGCGATCGAACCGGTATGGGTATGGCTGAGTGCCAGCTGCGCGCATGGCATCGAGCTTGGCGAGTCGTTTTGCCTTCTCGGCGAGCAGGCCACTACCGGTGGGCTGTAGCTCGGTCACGTCGGTTGCGTCGGTCGCGGGGTGGGTGTCGTCGCTGCTCACAGTGTCAAGAACCGTACCCGTTCGGCCCCGCCGATCGCGAGGCAGTTTGCGCTGGTAACGTCGACCCCTCGCGGGCCGCGAGGAGTACTGAACCACCAATGCTGCACATGCGTCGTCGATACCTGAGCGTTGCCTTCGTGGCGGTTGTCGCCGCATCGGCCATCACCGCCCAGGCAGTGGCTCCCGAGCTCGTGATCGATACGTTTGCCACGCCGTCGGCCCCGGCGGCGTCTGTGTATCACCTGCCCGACTTGGTGAGCATCTACCAGACCGGTGCCATGACCAACGCCCTGCGCGACAACGCGCTGGCGGCTGCACAACTGGCGGGGGCGCCGGCCTCGATCGGTCGCGGGTTCACCATCGGCCTCACCGCGGTGCGCAGGGGGTCCACCGTCATCCAAGCTGGGCGTGCTTTGGGCTGGGCGTTCCCGATGTCGGTCACGTCGTTGCCGCTCGACGTGATCGGCGCCGTCATGGGCCGCACCGTGGCCGGGCCGATCAGCCAGGGCATGGTGGTGATGGGCCAGACCTCGGCATCGCTGCGGGGTGCACAAGCGGGTGACACCGTCGACCTCGTCCCGGCGAACGGACCGATTCGCACCTTCACCATCGGTCTGGTTGCCGCCGACGACTTGGTTGGTGGTGCCGAGATCGTGATGGGCTTTGCTCAGGCCGATGCACTCGGGGCCACGCTCACCACACGGGTGCTCGTGTACGGCCAGTTCGATCGTGCGCGACTCGAAGCTGCGATGGCAGCACGCGGCATCACCGGCAGCACGAAGATTCGCGTACGCCGATCGTGGGACGCGTTCGACCCCGACTCCACCCTCGGCATGGCCCGCACCAAACAGGTGCTCGGCGAGTTCGACTACTACTACGCCGGAATCACCAACGAGGGCTGGACGGCGATGAGTCCCGAGTGGGTCACGGCGTATCTTCCGGCCGATCGCGAGTTGTACGCGTCCACCGGCATCCGCGCGCTGTGCCACTTCGTCGTGCAACCCGCGCTGCGTGCCGCCCTCGACGAGGTGGCAACGACCTACCCCGGCTTGGTCAACAGTTCGGGCGACCCCAACTCGCAATCCACGGGCATCGATGTTGCCAACACCAACTCGTTCGGGGGTTGTGGTATCGGCCTGGTGCGCTTCGCGCGCATCACCCAGAACCTCGGGTCGATCTCGCGGCACTCGTGGGCGCAGCCGATCGACATGAGCACGTCGGCCAACGCTCAAGGCAACACCCCGAAGATGGACTGCCGCATCGTGTACATCTTCCGGGCCCACGGGTTTGCCTGGGGTGGCAACTTCCTCACGCCCGACGGTATGCACTTCGAGTGGGTAGGCGAGCAGCGCAACACACAGCAGTACCCAAGTCGGTTCTGCCCGAATCCACCACCGCCGGGTAATCCCACCCTGCGACCGGCACTGCGACCGGCAGCATTGCCGAGCGATTCGTTCTTCGCCGACGACGGGTTCGCCCTCGCAGTGGACGATTGAGCATCGCCGCCAGACGTCGCCACTAGCCTCAACAGTCGTGGCAATTCGATTCGTGATCATCGGCGGTGGCCCCGCCGGCAACCAAGCGGCAACGCACGCCGCCCGGCTCGGCGCCGAGGTCACGCTCATCGAGCGTGACGTGATCGGCGGCGCTGCGCACCTGTGGGACTGCATTCCGTCGAAGACGATGATCGCCACCGGCGGAGCGATGAGCTTCACACGTCGCATCGAGGGGATGGGCCTCGAACAGCAGGAGGCCGAGGTCGACCTCGAAGCGCTCACCGGTCGCATCGACGGCATCAAGAACCACCTCAGCCACGGCATCACTCGGCTGCTCGAGAGCCAGAACGTCAAGCTCGTCAAGGGCACTGCGCACATGGCGGGTCCACACGAGGTCGAGATCACCGCGGCCGGCGTCACCAGCCAGATCCACGCCGACGCAATCCTCATCGCCACCGGATCGCGTCCGCGCATCCCAGGCTGGTGCACGCCCGACCGCGAGCGCATTCTCACCACACGCGAGTGCTACCCGCCGTCGATCTTTCCCGAGAGCATCACCGTGGTCGGCTCGGGCGTCACCGGAGTCGAGTTCGTCCACATGTTCTCGAGCTTCGGCGCCAAAGTGACGCTGGTGGTCAGTCGCCAGCAGGTGCTGCCTACCAAAGATCCCGAGGTCGCGGCCGTGCTCGAGGACGACTTCCTGCGTCGTGGGGTGCACCTGCTCAAAGGCGCACGCGCTTCGGCCATCGATCGAGAGGGCGACGAGGTGGTGGTGCGGTGCGACGACGGACGTGTCGTTCGTAGCAGTCACGCCGTGCTCGCCATCGGTTCTGTGCCCAACACCGACGGGCTCGGTCTGCACACTGCGGGGGTCGAACTCGACGGGTCGGGTTACGTCACCATCAACCGCCACTGCCAGAGCAACGTGCAGCATGTGTACGCAGCAGGCGACGTCAGCGGCAAGTTGCCACTCAGCAGTGTTGCGTCGATGCAAGGCCGCAAGGTGGCCGAGCACGTGATGGGTTTGCAGAAGGTGGCCCATCGCCATCTCGATTACGACAAGGCCGCCAGCGCCATCTTCACCGAGCCCGAGATCGCCGACGTCGGCCTGGCCGAGGCCGAGGCTTTCGCCGAAGGCCGCAAGATCCGTGTCACCAAGGTGCCGTTCTCGGCGACCGCGAAGGCGCTCATCAACAACGACCCCCGAGGCTTCGTGAAGCTCATCAGCGACCCGGCCACCGGTGTGGTGCTCGGTGGCTCGATCGTTGGTCGTCATGCCGCCGAACTCATCAGCGTCATCGCGCTGGCAGTCACCGCAAACCTGAAGGTGAGCGACATCGTCGAGAGTCTGCTCGTGCATCCGGCGCTTGCCGAGGCACTTGCCGAAGCAGCTGAATGAGGCCGTTTCTCAGCGGCGAGGTCGACGCCCCGGCCGTGCCCGACGGACTGATGCTGGCGCCAATGCTGCGTCGTGTCGGTGGTTTGTTCATCGATCAGGTGGTGGTGTTGGTTCCAGTGTTCGCGGGGGCGTTGCTGCTCGGATACCAGCCCGGAGACCGCATCACCAACACAGCCTTGACCGTGTTCAGCCTGGCGGCAACTGTTACCGCGTTCGTGTACGAGACCGTGATGGTGGCACTCATCGGTCGCACGCTCGGCAAGATTGCGGTGGGCACCCGTGTGGTGCGTGCCATCGATGGTGACTACGTCGGATGGACAGGGGCCGCGATGCGAGGCCTCGTCCCCGTGGCCTTCGGAGCGATCCCGCAGGTCGGATTCGGGCTTGGCATCGCGGTGTATGCGTGGGCGTTCTTCAACCCGCTCCGCCAGGGCATTCACGACAAAGCCGCCGCGACCCTAGTGATTCTGCACCGCGCCCCCGCCCCAGCTCCCGCCGAACCCTGACAGTCTGTCGGTGAGGGTTTGTGTGAGAGGGCGCGCCAATAGGCGGCACGCTTCACGCCGCTCCGGCGCAGCTGAAACCCTTGCTACACAGGGACCTCCGCTACTGCCTGGTCAAGGTGTTCGCCCTGGTCACGCCCTATTGGCGCGCGCTCTGAGC
>JAYTNH010000284.1:0-3223 GCA_043748395.1 Ilumatobacteraceae bacterium
ACCTGCGTTTGCAGGTTCGGCAACATCACTGGCACCACGGCCTCGGTGTCGCTCGAGAGAGCCTCCTTTGCGAGAGTGCACTCTTGTCGGAGGCGCGCCAGGCTGGCTCGAGTGGCCGGGTCGTTCTCGTTCAGCGCGTTGATCGAATCGTCGATCTGGTTGCGCACGTGCGCGAACACGGCTTCGTCGAAGTCGACCCCGCCAAGTCGCTCGATACCTTGGGGCTGCCCGAGTGTCTCGAAACCGGTCTGGGTCTTGCGCAACACTGCGGCGTCGAACGTGCCGCCGCCAAGGTCGTACACGGCGATGATGTCACCTACGTCGACCCGCTCGGTGGCGGCATAGTGCAACGCTGCCGCCACTGGTTCGGTGATGTAGATGGCATCGGTGAGGCCGCCGAGTTGTGCAGCTTGGTGGAGCAGCTCGGTCTTGTAGGGGCCCCAGTTGGCGGGGTGCGCTACGCAGACCGCCGATGGTGGCTCGCCCTGGCGGCGCGTCACCTCGTCGAGGATCTGACGGAACACCAGCGCCATGAGCCGCTCGGCCGAGAACGGCGTGCGGTCGAGCAGAATGGGCGTGGAGTCGCCGAAGCGGCGCTTGAAGCCGCGTGCGAGGCGCCAGGGCTCTTGTAGGCCGCGACGCTCTGCGGCGTCGCCGATGAGCACCTCGTCGTTGTCGCGCAAGAATACGAGCGACGGAATGGTGGAGGCGTGGTTGCCGAGTGGAGTGATCTCGACCCGGCCGTCGCGGGCCACGGCGGCAGCAGTAAAGGTGGTGCCGAGATCTATTCCTAACGCGTAACCCACGCACAACCCCCTGGTCGAGTGGATGCTACACGGGGCGCTCAGAGTGGCATGTTGTCGTGGGCGCGCGGCGCGAGCTGCTCGCGTTTGTCGATCAGAATCTCGAGTGCCTCGCCGATGATCTGCCGAGTCTCGGCAGGGTCGACCACGGCGTCGACGTACCCGCGCTCGGCAGCGATGTAGGGGTTGAGCAAGCGCTCGGCATAGTCGGCCTCGAACGCCGCACGTTCGGTTGGCGTTGCGCGCCGTTGCAGGATGGCTGCGGCCTGGCCGGCACCCATGACCGCAAGCTCGGCCCACGGCCACGCCAGGCACAAGTCGTTGCCCATCTTCTTGGAGTCCATCACGATGTATGCGCCGCCGTAGCTCTTACGCAAGATGACGCAAATACGTGGAACGGTGGCCCGGCCGTACGCGAACACGAGCTGCGCCCCGTGGCGGATCATGCCGCGCCATTCGAGGTCTTTACCGGGGTAGAAACCGGGCGTGTCGACCAGGGTGACGATGGGCAGGTTGAACGCATCGCACATCGACACGAATCGTGCCGCCTTCTGCGAAGCGGGGATGTCGAGGGTGCCCGCAAGCACGATGGGTTGGTTGGCCACCACGCCCACAGGCATGCCACCGATGGTCGTGAGCGCAGTGATCACGTTCGAGGCCCAACGCGGCCGTAGTTCCAGCATGTCGCCGTCGTCGCCAAGCGCGCGAATGACGTCGCGCACGTCGTAGCTGCCGGTAGACGTGGGCGGAATGATGGCGCCGGCTTCGGGGGTGGGGCGGTCGACGGGATCGGCGGTGGGCCAGCGGGGCGGCTCGTCGTCGTTGTTCGACGGTAGATAGGCCAACAGGTTGGCGACAGCGGCAACGGCAGCTTCGAGATCGGGGGCCACCAGTGTGGCGGCTCCGCTGTACCGCCCATGCGTGGCGGCGCCCCCGAGCTCGTCGTTGTCGATCTGTACGCCAGTGAACTCGGCCACCATGGTGGGACCGCTCACGAACGCGTAACCGGCCTCGGTCATGATGACGTGATCGGCCAGACCGAGCAGCAACGCCGGCCCCGACACGGCCGGCCCATCGACGATGAACACAGTGGGCACTACACCTGAGCACGAGGCCAACTCGCGTGCGGCTCGACCCCAGCCATGCAATGCGGCGATGCCTTCGACGATGTCGGCGCCGCTGGAACGCATGACACACACCAGCGGCAGACCCTTGGTTCGTGCGGTGAACGCCGCGGTCTCGAGCACCGACGAACCCTCTGACGACAGCGCCCCGCGGCGCGACTCGGCGTCGACCGTGGCCCACACCACGTCGCGGCCGTCGAGGTCGCGGACGTCGGCGTGCACTGCGCCGGGAACCTTGCTGCGCAGTGCGACGGAGCTCACGAGCCGACCTTAGTGAGAGGGAACGCGTCGACCCCTACGTGCACGCCGGGTTGTTTGGGGCCCTGCGCAGCGATGACAGTACGCAGCACCTCGAGCGTGGCGCGCGTGGGTGCGTTCAGCGCAGGTCGGCGACGTTGGAGCCAACCGACCACGCGACGGGGCAGCTCGGGCACGATGATGCGTTGGAAGTCGGCCTTCAGCCAGCGCGGGATGGCGGTGGCGGGCACGATTGCCGGACCGAAGCCTTCGAAGGCAAGCGAGGCGAGCAGCCGCATGCCATCGATCTCGACCTGTGGGGTGAGTTCGATGTTCACCGATGCGGCGGCACGATCGATCACGCGGCGCAGTGCGGTGCCCAGTGGTGGGAGCATGATCGGTTCGTGGGCAAGTTCGGCGAGTGACAGTGTGTCGAACTTCGACAGGTGGTGTTTGCCGTGTACGAGCAACACCAGGTCTTCTGCGAACAGCGGCTCGACTGTGACCTCGGGCGCGTCGACGGGCAGGTGCACGATGATCGCGTCGACGGTCTGATCGATCAGGCGGGGCACCAGCGCGGTGGTGTTGCCCTCGGTGATGTTGAGGTGCACATCGGGATGGGCAGACGTGAGCTGGGTGAGCAACTGAGGGAGTAACCAGCGGGCTGTGGTGCCGATGATGCCGAGGCGGGCGTCGCCGTGCACGGAGTCGCCACGCGAAGCCATGTCGGCGGCGAGGTCGTCGAGTTCACGCAGCACTCTGCGTGCGCGCTCGACCACTTTCACGCCGTCATCGGTGAGTCCGCCCCGCTGCCGGTCGACCAGTTCGACGCCCAACTCGCGCTCGAGACGCGAGATGTGTGTGCTGACATTGGATTGCACCGTGTACAGCGCCCGCGCGGCCGCAGAGAACCCCCCGTGATCGGCAACGGCCACCAGCGTCGTGAGTTGCCGCAGATCCATCTCTAGAAACGATAGCGAGTATCTGTGAATACTGCTTGATAGATCGCTCGTTCACGTGCATACTTTCACATGTATCGCAGCGGAACGTCCCCCACGT
>JAYTNH010000285.1:0-1880 GCA_043748395.1 Ilumatobacteraceae bacterium
CCGTCGTGGCGACCCGCTGACGATCGAGTGCGGCACGCTGGTGCTGTCGGCGGGGGTGTACGGAACGCCGGCGGTGCTGCAGCGCTCCGGTGTGGGTGATCCGGCCATGCTGCGACGCGCAGGGGTCGAGCCGCGCGTCGATCTGCCCGCAGTAGGTGCGAACCTGCACGATCACCCGATGGTGCATGCCGACCGAGTGGTCGGCCCCGAACTGCAGGCGTGGCTCGACGAAGCTGCTGCCACCGGGTTCCTGCCCGAGGAGCAAACCCTTGGCAAGGCGTTGTCATCGCTGGCGACCGATGGCCTGTACGACACGCACGTGTATCCCGTGTGCGCCTCCAATCAGACGAGCTTGCTGCACGGTCGGGTGTTGGTCGAGGTTGCATGCGTGACGCCCCGTAGCCGAGGCGACCTGCACATCGTGTCGGGCGACCCGCTGGCAGCGCCGCACATCGACCACCGCTACCTCAGCGACGCCGAGGGTCACGATCTAGCGGTGCTGCGCGACGGTTTGGTGCGTGCCGAGCAACTCCTCGACCACCCGGCGTTGGCGGCGGTGCTGGGCGGCCGGATCACCGACATGAGCACCGATCAGGCCATTCGCGACACCGTGGCCCACTACTACCACCCGGTGGGCACGTGCCGAATGGGCACCGACACGATGGCCGTGTGCGATGCCCGTGGGCGCGTGCACGGTGTGCCGGGGGTGGTCGTGGCCGATGCCTCGCTGATGCCGCAGATCCCCAGGGCCAACACCAACCTGCCGACTGTGATGATCGGCGAGTTGATCGCCGCAACGTTGTAGCGGGTCAGGCCTTCAGTGCGTTGATGATCAGCGCCAGAAGTTCGTCGTACGAGTCGGTGGCGGCGAACTGTGGGAACTGCGCCTGGATGGGTGCGGGTGCGTGGAACCAGAATCCGGCGTCGGCGGCTTCGAGCATCGCCGAATCGTTGTAGCTGTCGCCAGCCGCGACGACCCGGTAGTTGAGCGACCGGAAGGCCTCGACAGCGTGGCGCTTCTGGTCGGGCATGCGCAGGCGGTAGTCGACGATGCGGTCTTCGTCCACCACCAACCGGTGGCAGAGCAACGTGGGCATGCCCAGGTGGCGCATCAGTGGCGCACCGAACTGCTCGAACGTGTCGCTGAGGATCACCACCTGCGTGCGCGAACGCAGCGCGTCGAGGAACGCCAGCGCACCCTCGAGCGGAGCGAGGCCGCCGATCACATCCGCGATTGCGCTCATCGATAGCCCGTGCTGTGCAAGCAGGGCGAGGCGGCCGCGCATCAGCAGGTCGTAGTCGGGCTCGTCGCGTGTGGTGCGACGCAGTGCCTCGACGCCGGTGCGTTCGGCAACCGCGATCCAGATCTCGGGGACGAGGACGCCTTCGAGGTCGAGGGTCACGATGCTCTGCTGAGCGGAGGCGATGGCGGTCACGAGGATCTATTCTTGCCCATGACACAGCCGTTCGAACAATGTCGCGCAGCGGTGGCCACCGACGTAACCAGGAGCAACGATGCCGCGCAGCACCACGATGGCCGGCTCCCAGCTCACGTTCCGCCCGTTGTTCGTGGGCTGTGTTCTGCTCGTCGCGTGCGCTGTGCTCGCGGTCGGGTGCTCGTCGGCCGACGAGCGAGTGGTCGAGCCCCCGCCGATCGGAGCACCGTTCGACTACCAGCTCGGCGGTGACGCTCCGCTGCCTCCAGGGGTTGGCATCGTTGCTCGCGATTGGTTCGCCGGCGCGTCGCCCCCGGCCGGGATCTACGGAATCTGCTACATCAACGCGTTCCAGACTCAGCCCCCCGACGATGCCGACCGCCCGGATGAGCGCGGTGCCTGGCCGGCTGAGGTGGTGACGACCTTCGAGGACCCGCAGTGGCC
>JAYTNH010000286.1:0-3670 GCA_043748395.1 Ilumatobacteraceae bacterium
ACAGGGCTGCGCTACTTCGGCGCGACGCAGCCACACGATGGCAGCTTCAGGGGCACGTGCCTGCTCAGCCATCTGCACTGGGATCACACCCAGGGCCTGCCGTTCTTCGTGCCCATCCTTGCCACCGGCTCCACGTTCGACATCTATGGGCCAGCGCAGGCCGATGGTGAGTCGGTGGCCGAGGTCTTCGAGCGCATGGTGCACCCACCCGTGTTCCCGATCGCGCTACAAGCGTTCCCTGGCACCATGCGCTTTCACGATCTGGCCGACGACGACTTCCACATTGGCGAAGTGGCGGTGAAGTCGCGGCTGGTGCCACACGTCGGCCCGACGCTCGGCTATCGCCTCGAGTGGAACGGCCACAGTGTCGTCTACATCTCCGATCATCAGCAGCCATACGACGGCTCGTTCACAGCATCCGACGGCGCCCTCGAACTGATCGACGGATGCGATCTGCTCATCCACGACTCGCAGTACACCGCCGAAGAGTTCGAGCGGAAGGCCACCTGGGGACACTGCACGGTCGACTATGCCGTGTGGCTGGCCGGGCACGCCGGGGCCAAGCGGTTGGCGTTGTTTCACCACGATCCCACACGCACCGACGATCAGGTCGACGAGCTTGCCGCACGTGCCGCCGTTGAGGCCGACCGCGTCGGCGTCAACCTCGTTGCGGCATTCGAGGGCCTCACCCTCACTGTTTCATAGCCGGCACTCGTGATCGTCTCCGCTGCAGCGGTGGCCCTGGGAGCCGTGTTCTTGGTGTCGGCGGTGACGAAGCTGGCCCGACCGAGTGCGTGGCGGGGTCAGGGCCGCGACCTTGGCGTGCCCGGCGTAGTGATCGCCGCATTGCCGACCTTCGAACTGTTGCTCGGCGCCGTGTTGATC
Source organism: Ilumatobacteraceae bacterium (assembly GCA_043748395.1). Taxonomy (GTDB): domain Bacteria; phylum Actinomycetota; class Acidimicrobiia; order Acidimicrobiales; family Ilumatobacteraceae; genus JAYTNH01. The sequence goes on from JAYTNH010000286.1 coordinate 886, forward strand.
GGCCAGTGGCAACGCCGCTGGATCGCCCTCGCTGCGCTGGTGACGCTGATGCTCTTCACGAGCCTGCTGGTGCTCCGCATCGCGCAGGGTCGCCGCCCGCCGTGTGCGTGCTTCGGTGGGTGGAGCACCACACCGATTGGGTGGATGCACGTCTTGCGCAACGTCGGCTTCATGAGCGTGGCGGTCACGCTGGTCGTTGTCGGTTGAGTGGGCCGGTGGCTACAGCGTGCTGAGCAAGAAGGTGAGCACGCGCGCCTCGTCGAGCCAGGCGTCGTAGCGGCCGCTCGGCCCGCCGTGGCCGGCACCCATTTCGCACCGGAACAGCAAGGGCATGTCGTTGGTACGGACCGCGCGCAGCTTGGCCACCCACTTGGCGGGCTCGTGGAAGCTCACCCGCGGGTCGTTGAGTCCGGCTGTGACGTACAACGCCGGGTAGGCCGCGGCAATGGTGTTGTCGTAGGGCGAGTAGCCCAGCATGTAGCCGGCATGCGGTTGCGACCGCGGGTCGCCCCATTCCTCCCACTCGGTGATCGTGAGCGGTAGCGAGGGGTCGCTCATGGTGGTGACGACGTCGACGAACGGCACCTCGGCAACCGCGCTCGCGAACAGGTCGGGACGCATGGTGATGCATGCGCCGACCAGCAGACCGCCGGCGCTGCCACCACGAATGGCGACGCGTTCGCAGGCGACGATGCCCGAGTCGATGAGGTGGTCGGTGCAGGCGACGGTGTCGGTGAACGTGTTGCGCTTGTTGAGCAGTTTGCCGTCGAGGTACCACTGGCGGCCGAGTTCGCCGCCGCCGCGCGGATGCACCAGCGCCCACACCACGCCTCGATCGAGTAGCGACAGTCGGGCGGCACTGAACCATGGAGGTGTGGACAGCTCGTAGCTGCCGTATCCGTAGACCACGCACGGTGCGGTGCCGTCGATGGGCAGGTCGGCGCGGTGCACGATGTCGACCGGCACCTTGGTGCCATCGGACGCTGATGCCCACTCGCGACGGGCCACGTACAGATCGAGGTCGGCGTTGGGAACAGGAGTCTGTTTGAGCATCGTGCGGTCGCCCGTGTGAATGTCTTGCTCGAACACGGTTCGTGGTGTGGTGAGCGACTGATACGTGAATCGCACGGTGCTGGCGTTCCACTCGGGGTTGGCATCGGTCTCGACATCGTGCGGATCGCTGCCGAAATCGAACGCGTGGTCTCGTCCGTCGCGGAACAGCACGCGCAGCCGCGGCTGAGCGTCGGCCCACTCGTGCAGGACGAGGTGTGTGGCGAAGGGCTCGGCGCTGACGATGCGGCGGCCAGCAACGTGCGGCACGAGCTCGGTCCACTCGCCCGGATGGTCGAGCGGCGCGGTCATCACTCGAAAGTCGACGGCATCGAGGTTGGTGACGATCACGAACCCGTCACCCCAGTGGTCGACCGAATACTCCATCTCGGGGTCGCGAGGGCGAACCGTGGTTGGGGAGGCGGTCGGGTCGGAGGATGCAATGAGCGCGACTTCCGAGCTCAGGCGGCTGTGTGTCTCGACGATGATCCACTGTCCGCTGCGGCTCAGGTCGACACCCACGAAGAATCGTTCGTCGGTGTCTTCGAACACCATCACGTCGTCGGACTGCGGAGTGCCGATGCGATGGCGCCACACCTGGAAGGGGCGCATCTGCTCGTCGGGGGAGACATAGAACAGGTAGGTGCAGTCACTCGACCATGCCGTGCCGCCCCATGTGGTGTTGGTGATCACATCGGCGAGGTCGACTCCGCTGGCGAGGTCGCGGATGCGCAAGGTGTAGCGCTCGCTGCCGTCGGTGTCGCTGCTCCAGGCCAGCAGCGAGTGATCAGGGCTGGGGTCAAAGGCGTTGAGCGCGAAGTACGAGCCGTCGCCGGCCTCGATGTTCTGGTCGAGGAGCACCGCTTCGGTGGCCGTGTCGGCGGTGAGTCCGCGGCAGTGGATGGGGTAGTTCTTGGCTTCTTCGGTGCGACTGACGTACCACCACTGATCTTTGCGCACGGGCGCCGACAGGTCGGTCTCTTGAACCCGCGACTTGATCTCGCCGAATACGGCATCGACCAGTTCGCGATGTTCGTCGAACCATTCGGTGGAGTACGCGTTCTCGGCTTCGAGGTAGGCGATGGTGTCGGGTTCGTCGCTGTCGCGTAGCCATGCCCAAGGGTCGGACGCTGGGCCCGTCGGTCGGCTCCAGTGGTGATCGATCTGCTTCGCGATGGGTTCGTGCACGGCCAACAGGGTAACCGTGGGTCGTCTCGGGCGTTGAGACGACCCTGGTGACCCTGGCGGTATCGTCACTCTCGTGCGAGTGTGGATCGACCAAGACTTGTGTACTGGTGACGGGCTGTGCGTCGATCACTGTCCCGATGTGTTCGTGCAGTTGGAAGATGGCATCGCCTACGTCGCCGAAGGTGGTGGATCGCTGAACGATCCGGGTGGGTCGGGCAGCCTCGCCTGGGTTGAAGATCGCCATCGACAATTGGTCATCGATGCCGCCCTGTCGTGCCCCGGCGAATGCATCTTCATCGAGGTCAGCTCCATCGCTGCCGCATAGCCGGTCGGCCGGGACGGATCAGCCGCCCGGTCCGCCCGGCCCGTCCGAAGGGCCAGGTCCGCCCGGGTCGCCGAGCTTTGTGGGAGGCCACAAAGGATCCGGAGCGATTGTGGCCTCCCACAAACCTTGGATCGGGACTGCGGGGATCGGGACTGCGGGGATCGGGACTGCGGGGATCGGGACTGCGGGGATCGGGACTGCGGGGATCGGGACTGCGGGGAT
>JAYTNH010000287.1:0-6619 GCA_043748395.1 Ilumatobacteraceae bacterium
GGATCGGTGCCCGCGGCATTGGCATTTACCAGCACGTTCGTGGGCGGTCAGGCGGCCGACCTCAGCGCCTATGCCGGCAAGCCTGTGGCGTTCTGGTTCTGGGCGCCTACTTGAAGCACCTGCAATCGTGAAGCTCCCTCGGTCGAGGCAGCATGGCAAAAGTGGAGCGACAAGGTTCAGTTCATCGGTGTGGCATGGACGGGCGATGACGAATCATTCCAAGGTTTCATCGACAAGCATGGGCTCAGCTTCCCAACCCTCAGCGACGACGTCGGCGACGTGTACGCGCGCTTCCAAGTTCCGGCGCAACCTGCGCTCGTGGTGGTGAGCACCGAAGGCGACGTGCAGTTGCTGTTCGGAGCAGTCGACCCGGCGTTGCTCGACAACATCCTCACCGACGTCACCGCCTGAACGACCGAGAGAGCGAGAGAGAGAGAGAGAGAGAGAGAGAGAGAGAGAGGTACAACCATCATGCGCATCGTCATTTCCGGTTCGAGCGGGCTCATCGGCACCGCGCTCCGCGCCCACCTGCAGTCGGCTGGACACACTGTGGTTCCGTTGGTGCGTCGCTCGCCGAGCGCTGGCGAGATCGAGTGGGACCCCGGCGCCGGATCACTCGCTTCCGATGCCCTCGATGATGTCGACGCGGTGGTGCACCTTGCCGGAGCGGGTATCGGCGACCATCGCTGGACCGACGCCTACAAGCGTCAGATCCTCGACAGTCGCGTCCAGTCCACCGAGCTACTCGCCCGCACCATCGCCGCAGCGGCGCGGCCACCAGCGGTGTTGCTATCGGGATCGGCCATCGGCATCTATGGCGCTTGCAACGACGAGCAACTCGACGAGAGCTCGCCCCCGGGCACAGGCTTTCTCGCCGATGTGTGCCAGCAGTGGGAGCACGCCGCAGCCGCGGCGGCCGCTGGCGGCACCCGGGTGGTGTTGCTGCGCACGGGCATCGTGCTGTCGCCGCTCGGCGGGGCGTTGAAGAAGCAGCTCCCCTTGTTCAGATTTGGCCTGGGTGGTCGCTTCGGGTCGGGTCGGCAGTGGCAGAGCTGGATCACGCTCCTCGACCAGGTGCGTGCTGTCGAACACCTCCTCACCGCCTCGATCGCTGGCCCGGTGAACCTCTCGGCCCCCAACCCGGTGACCAACGCGCAGTTCGCGAAGACGCTCGGCAAGGTGCTGCACCGCCCGGCGCTGCTACCCATCCCCAAGTTCGGCCCCAAGCTCTTGCTCGGTAGCGAGCTTGCCGACGCGCTGTTGTTCACCGGTCAGCGGGTGTTGCCCACCGCGCTGGTTGCCTCGGGCTTCTCGTTCGAGCATGCCGAGCTCGGTGCTGGCCTGCGCGCCGTGCTCCACCGGTAGCGGCGCTTCAGCACCGGTCACCGCTCGGGTGGCGCAGGATGGCTCGGGCCTCTGAGGTGGCCCCAGGTTCCGGGTGACTGGTGACTGGTCACTGGTCGCTGGTATCGACGCCGGCCCATCTCGCGAGCGCTGCGTCGAGGTCGAGTTGCCATGTTCCCGGCGTCTCGGGCCAGTCGCTCCGTGGCCGTGCCCACATCACCTCGAACTCGATGCCGTCGGGGTCGTGCGCGTACAGACTGACGCTCACCCCGTGGTCGCTCTGGCCGACCAGCACCCCCGCCTCGGCCAGGCGGGTACGCATGATTGCCAACTCGTCGATGGTGTGCACCTGCCACGCAAGGTGGTAGAGGCCGACCCGACGCTGCGCATGTGGCGGTTGGTCGCCGACCGAGAACAAGCCGAGGTCGTGATCGTTGTCTGACCCGTCGGCACGGAGGAAGACCGCTTGACCGCCCATGTCGGCGGCTACTCGAAAGCCGAGCACTCTGCAATAGAACGCAGCCGAAGCCGTTGCATCGCGCACGTACAGCACGGCGTGATTGAGTCGTTTGATCGACATGTGCGGTTGCCCTTCTTTCGTGACGAGGGTGTCAGCTTCGCAGAGCTTCGATGTCGAGCTGGATCTTGATCTTCTCGCCGACCACGACCCCGCCGGTTTCGAGTGCGAGGTTCCATTCAAGACCGAAGTCCTTACGGTTGATCTCGGTCGATGCCGAGAAGCCGGCCTTGGTGTTCCCCCAAGGATCAGTGGCGACACCCTCGAACTCGAGCTCGAAGGCAACAGACTTGGTCACGCCTTTGATGGTGAGGTCTGCGCACAGCACGAAGTCACTGCCGTCGGCTTCTATACCGGTGCTGACGAGTGTCATGGTGGGGAACTGCTCGACATCGAAGAAGTCGGCGTTACGAAGGTGGGCGTCGCGGCCTTCGTCGCCGGTGGTGATCGAGGCGGTCTCGACTGTCGCCGCGACGCTCGACAACAGCACGTCCTCGGCGACGGTGACCGTTCCGGTAAAGGTGCCGAAGCGACCACGCACCTTGGCAATCATGAGGTGGCGGGCAACGAACGTGACGTTCGAGTGACCTGCATCGATAACCCACGCGCCGGGCGTGAGGCCGGGCAACGGGCCACCCGCAAGGTTTTCGGCGGTTGTGCTGGCGGCTGTGCTGGCGGTGATGGTGGCGGTGATGGTGCTCATGATTGGCTCCTGCTCTGGGATTCTGTTGTGGGCGCAATCATTGTACCGACAGTTCTTGTGTTCGCAACTATTGTTCTATCGAATTATTGTCCAGCACGACTATCATGGTCGCATGACGACCGCATGGCTCACCGCCACCGAGATGCGCGCCTGGCGAAACTTCATGGAGAGCACCGGTTTGCTCATGAACGCGCTCGAGGCCGACCTTCAATCGCACGACCTCACCCTTGGCGACTACGAAGTGCTGGTGCGACTATCCGACGCACCCGACCGTTCGATGCGCATGTGCGATCTCGCGGGTGTGCTCCAGTTGTCACCCAGCGGTCTCACCCGCCGACTCGACGGCATGGTGCGGAGTGGATTTGTCGAGCGCGTCGCCTGCGACGACGATCGTCGAGTGATGCACGCTCACCTCACCGACGTCGGTCTCACCAAGCTCGAAGCTGCGGCTCCCGACCATGTGCACAGCGTGCGCACCCACCTGCTCGGTCCGCTCAGCCCGTCACAGATCGAACACATCGGCGACATCTTCTCGGTCGTACGCGAGCGGCTGCTCGAGCAATCGGCGAGCTGAGCATGAGCCTCGATCTACCCCAGGGCTTTCGCGCGTACGTGACCAACGTCGGCATCAAAGACTCCACCGACGACTTCACCGTGGTTGCCTCCGACCTGCCGTGCACCTCGGCCGGCGTCTACACCACCAGCTCATTTGCTGGTCCAAGCGTGGTGGTGAGCCGCGAGCACGGAGCCTCACGCGCAAATGGGGCGGTGGTGGTTATCTCGAAGAACGCCAACGTGGCCACCGGCGATCAGGGCCTCGCCAACGCGCGCGAGGTCGCCGCCGGCGTTGCCACCGCGCTCGGCTGCTTACCCACCGACGTGCTCATTGCATCGACCGGCGTGATCGGCCGCCAGTACCCCATGCACAAGGTGCGCGCCGGGCTCGCCGCCATACCCACTCCCCTGCCGAGCGTCGATGCCGAGGCGGTTGCCACAGGAATCATGACCACCGACACCGTGATGAAGACAGCATCGGCGGCGTTGGGAGCGGCGCGCATCGTGGGTGTCGCCAAGGGAGTCGGCATGATCGAGCCAAACATGGCCACGTTGATCACGCTGTACTTCACCGACGCGGTCGTCGCTGCAGACGATCTCGACACGATCTTTCGGCGCGTGATGGACCGCACGTTCAACTCCGTCTCGATCGATACCGACACGTCGACCAGTGACACGGCCATCGTGTTGGCCAACGGCGCTGCAGGCGCGGTCGACCTCACTCAGTTCGAGCGCGCACTCGGCGACGTTGCCGAATCGCTCACCAGACAAGTAGCCCGCGACGGTGAGGGCGCCACCAAGCTCATCGAGGTGTGCGTCGATCTCGCCGCCACGCCGGCCCACGCGAAACACGTTGCGAAGGCGATCGTGAACTCCCCGCTCGTGAAGACTGCCGTGCACGGTGCCGACCCCAACTGGGGTCGCGTCGCGATGGCCATCGGCAAGGCCACCACTACGACCGAAGTCGACCAGGCGCGCGTCGTCATCCGCTTCGGCAGCCAAGAGGTGTACCCGGCCGCCGTCGACGACTCGGGTCTCGAAGCGCTCTCTCGCTACATGCGTGGCGATGAGGTGCGCATTCACGTCAGCCTGCACAACGGCACCGACTTCGCCACCGTGTGGGGCTGCGATCTCAGTGATGGCTACGTGCGTATCAACGCCGACTACACCACGTAGCCCGACGCCCGCGGTGCTCGCAGCGTGACGCCACCGCCGCGCGGGGAAGTCGCTGTTACGAATATCAGTTCGAGCGAGGCCCAAAGTCAACCTGAAGGTAGAGAACCTTGGAAGGATTTCGGGAGAACTACTTGGGTGGCATGCGAATGCCACCGTCGACCCGGATGGTCTCGGCATTCATGTAGCTGTTGGTGATGCACTCGACCACCATCGAGGCCAGCTCTGCCTGCGAGCCGAGGCGCTGCGGGAACAGCACACCCTTTTGCAGGTTGCCCTTGAACGCTTCGCTGGCATCACCGCTGCCGTAGATGGGCGTATCGATGAGGCCGGGCGCAACCGTGTTGACGCGCACGCCGACGGCGGCGAGATCGCGAGCGATGGGCAGCGTCATGCCGACGACGCCGCCCTTCGACGCCGAGTACGACGCCTGACCGATCTGGCCATCGAAGGCAGCGACCGATGCGATGTTGACGATGGCGCCGCGCTCGCCGTGCTCGAGCGGCTCGGTGGTGCTCATGGCGGTAGCGGCGATGCGGATGCAGTCGAAGCTGCCGACGAGGTTGATCGCGATGACCTTCTTGAACGCGTCGAGGTTGGCGGCCGAGTCGTAGCTGCCGTCCTTGCCCACAGTGCGCTGCGCCCAGCCGATGCCGGCAGAGTTGACCAGCACGCGCAGCGGACCCATGCTCTTGGCCATCTCGACTGCATTGATGATGTCGTCGGTGTTGGTCACGTCGACCTTGCAGAACGCTCCACCGATTTCGTCGGCCAAGGCGTTGCCCTTCTCTGCTTGGAGGTCGGCCACGACCACCTTGGCCCCCTTCGAGGCCAACAGCCGGGCTGTCGCTGCTCCGATGCCCGAAGCACCGCCTGTGACGATTGCACTGACTCCATTGAGTTCCATGCGGATGACGATACGTGGGCAGGTTCGCCGCCGACGAACCCACTCGCATCGAGCCGTGGCTCAATCGTCGAACAGCGAGGGTTGCGCAGCCGTTCGCTCACTCTGCGGTACGTCGTCGACGTAAGGGCCGTTGGCAGCAGCAACTGCGAGGCGATCGACGAGGTCATTCATCGGGTCGCCCGAATGGCCCTTCACCCAGCGAAACGCCGGACGACGTTGCAAGTACAACTCGATGAGCGGCTTCCACAGGTCGGTGTTGGCGACCGCTTGCTTCTGCGAGTTCTTCCAACCGTTGGTCTGCCACTTCTTCCACCAGCCATCGCGAAAGCAGTGGACCACGTAGGTGGAGTCGCTGACGATGAGTAGATCGCCGTCGAGTGAACGCAACGCCTGGAGCACGGCGTTGACCTCCATGCGCTGGTTGGTGGAACGCCGCTCGCCGCCGCTACCCCACACCTTGCCATCAGGGGCCACCGCCCACGCCCACCCGCCTGGCCCGGGATTCCCTTGGCACGCACCGTCGGTGAAGACAGTTGTTACAGCGGCAGTGGCGGGGGTGGTTGTCATGAGAGCGCAGTCTTGATCAGTTCGGGTCCGAGCCAGTCGGTGGCGATGCTCAGCGATGCCTCGGGCGACCAATGTACGCCGTCGGGCCGCCACGCCCCGGGGGCCGAATAGCCGGCCTGGTCGCAGTAGCCGGCAAGGTCGAGCACGCTGACCTGGACCCGAGTGGACGCTATGCCGTCGAGCAGCGACCACATCACCTCGTGCCTCGCGGGCTGATTCTCGGGTGATGGCAGTCCGAGCAAGTTCAGCTGCGCCGCTGGCTCGCGAATCCAGGCGACGCGTGGTGCTCCGGCCGCGAGCAACGAGTCGGTGAAGGCGGCCAGGCCATCAGCCAAGTAGTCGCGCAAGGCGACATCAGTCGGTGTCAGAGTTGGGCCACCGGGGTCGAGGCGGCGGTCGCTGAGATCCCACACGGTGCTCATGACCATCACAACGTCGGGTCGAGCCCGCGTGACCGCGGGGAGCGCAACATCGTTGATGTAGGAGCTGCACTCGGCATCGACATCGCGGTCGCCGCCTGGCGCCACGATGGTGCCTCCGAGCACGAGCCCACAACCTGGGCCAGCGATCACCTCGACCTGCGCCAGCGATGGGTTCGCGGCGGCCCACTGCACCAGCCCCGCACCCGTCGCTTCGGCGGTCGAGTCGCCGACCACCACGATGCGGACCGGGCGCGATGGCACCGGCATGGGCACGGCGGCGGCGACGGTGACGACGGTGGTGGAGTCGGAGTCGGAGTCGGAGTCGGAGTCGGAGTCGGAGCGGGACGATGCGGGGCCGGGGGTGGAGTCGACCCGGGTAGTGACGACGACCAAAGTGTCGACGGGGCCAGTGTCGATGACTGCCTGCTCGG
>JAYTNH010000288.1:0-3935 GCA_043748395.1 Ilumatobacteraceae bacterium
CACGTTGGCCGCCACCGGCGAGGCCACGTACGTTGCCCAGTGTTCGCGCTGCCACCAGGTGAACGGTCTCACCCAGTCGGGCACCGACGCCGACGGCAACGCCGTCACCACGCCGGTACTTGCCAACCCCGACCTCTACCTTGTGTCGGGCGCAGCGCCCAACCTCAGTCACCTCATGGGCCGCAACACGTTTGCCGGAGCCACCTGGGACCTCCTCACCGACGAGTGCCGAGATCGAGTGTGGAACGCGTCCCCCGAGGCATTCGGGACCGAGTACCTCAAGGGTGTCACCAGCGAATGCCTCAACGAGTTCGAGCTGCGCGAGTGGTTGCGCAACGCTCCAGCCAAGAAGCCGATGTACGCCGACCCGAACCTTGCAGGCCCCGACGGCAAGCTGCGCGGCATGCCCGATCTCGGGCTCAGCGAGAGCCAGATCGACGAACTCATCGCCTACCTGCTCGAGCGGAACTAAGGGAGTCAGCAGACAATGGCCATCATTGATCGACCGACCAGCGTGCCTGCCATCGCCGGCCCACCAACAGCACCTACCTTCGTCACGCCGCGGGCCGGTTACGGCTTCATGCGTCGCCCGGTGAACAGCACTGGGTGGCGCTCGTGGCTGTTCACCGTCGACCACAAGAAGCTCGGCATCATGTACGGCGTCGTGGCCATGTTCTTCTTCTTGGTCGGCGGCATCGAGGCGTTGCTCATCCGCACCCAGTTGGCGGGCCCCGACAACACGGTGCTCAGCGCCGGGCTCTACAACCAGATGTTCACCATGCACGCCACCACCATGGTGTTCTTGTTCGTCATGCCCATGGCGGCGGCGTGGGCCAACTACTTCGTCCCGCTGCAGATCGGTGCCCGCGACGTCGCCTTCCCCCGTTTGAACGCCTTCGGCTTCTGGTGCTTCTTGCTCGGTGGCATCTTCCTCAACACGTCATGGTTCTTGGGCGGGGCCGCCGACGGTGGCTGGTTCATGTACCAGCCCAATGCCAGCGCACTGTTCTCGCCCAGCCACGGCGTCGACTTCTGGGCGCTCGGCCTGCAGATCACGGGTATCGCCTCGCTCACCGGCGCGATCAACCTCATCGTCACCATTCTCAACATGCGTGCACCCGGCATGACCTTCTGGAAGATGCCGATCTTCACCTGGATGATTCTGGTGGTGCAGTTCTTGTTGGTGTTCGCCATTCCGGTCATCACCGTTGCGTTGTTCTTGCTCAGCTTCCAGCGCAACTTCGGGGCTCAGTTCTTCAACGTCGACGCCGGTGCCGACCCCTTGCTATGGCAGCACCTGTTCTGGATCTTTGGTCATCCCGAGGTGTACATCCTCGTGCTACCCAGCTTTGGCATCGTCAGTGAAGTGCTGCCGGTGTTCAGTCGCAAGCCGCTGTTCGGTTACAAGTTCGTCGTCTTCTCCGGTGCGGCCATCGGCTTTCTCGGGTGGGGCGTGTGGGCGCACCACATGTTCGCCAGCGGCCTCGGCCCGGTCAGCGTGGCCGTGTTCTCGGTGGCCACCATGCTCATCGCCATCCCCACCGGCGTCAAGATCGTCAACTGGACCATGACCATGTGGGGCGGCAAGCTGCAGTTCACCACGGCCATGCTCTTCTCCATCGGTCTCATCGTCGAGTTCACCATCGGCGGTTTGTCGGGTGTCACGCACGCGGTGTCGCCCAGCGACACACAACAGACCGACACGTACTACATCGTCGCCCACTTCCACTACGTGCTGTTCGGCGGTGCCATCTTCGGCATCTTCGCCGGGTTCTACTACTGGTGGCCCAAGATGTTCGGCAAGCTGCTCGACGAGAAGCTCGGCAAGTGGAACTTCTGGCTCATGGTGATCGGTATGAACCTCACCTTCGGCCCGATGCACATCCTCGGGTTGCAGGGTCAGCCGCGGCGCATGGTGGTGTGGCCCGACAAGCTCACGGGCGACGGCTTCTTCGATCTTGCCTTCTGGAACCTCGTTGCCACCATCGGGTCGTACCTACTGGGCGTCGGCATCTTGGTGTTCCTCTACAACGTGTGGCGCACCACCCGCAAGGGTGCTCCGGCACCGCTCGATCCGTGGGATGCCCGCAGCCTCGAATGGATGACCACCAGCCCGCCGAAGGAACACAACTTCGACGCCATTCCCACCGTGCATGCCATCGACGAGTTCTTCCACCGCAAGTACGAGGAAATCGACACTGAGCACGGCGTTCGCCTGGTGAAGGTGAAGACGGCCGAAGACATCATGGCCGAGCAACTCGCGGCGGCCGACACCGACATCCACATGCCGTCGCCGTCGTATTGGCCGCTCGTGTTGGCGTTTGGTTTACCGGTCATTGCCTACGGCATCATCTACTCCACCTTGCTCGCCGTCATCGGTGGCCTCATCGTGGTGCTCTCGATGTTCGGATGGGCTATCGAGCCGTCGGTCGCCGACCACGACGATTTCGACCCACCTGCCGATGGCGGCACCGACAAGGAGCTGACCTCCGTTGGTTGATACTGCTGTACTCCCAGACGTGCCTCACGATGCCGGTCACGATGCCGGTCACGATGCCGGTCACGGCCACAGCTCTACGGGGCTGAGCAACAACAAGCTGGCGATGTGGCTGTTCCTCGGCAGCGAGTGTCTGCTGTTCGGTGGATTGATCGCCACCTACATGCTCTACCGAGGCCGCGACAACGGCAAGCCGGGCCCCGATCAGCTGTGGGACATCCCGCTCACGTCGGTGTCCAGCTTCGTGCTGCTCATGAGCTCGCTCACGATGGTGCTCGCGGTGAGCGCTGCCAAGCTGCACGACGATCGTCGCACCAACATCTGGCTGTCGGTCACCGCCTTGCTGGGCGCCACGTTCGTGGGTGCGCAGGTGTACGAGTTCACCACGTTCTACAACGAGGGTCTCGGCTTCACCACCAGCCTGTTCAGCTCGAGCTTCTTCACGCTCACCGGCTTCCACGGTGCCCACGTGAGCATTGGCATCATCATGCTCATGGCGTTGGTCGGCATCATCACCCGCAGCAAGGTTCCGGGCAATAAGGCCGAGGTGGTCGAACTGGTCGGGCTCTACTGGCACTTCGTCGACATCGTCTGGATCATCATCTTCACCCTCGTCTACCTGATCCCAGTGTGAGGTTGCACCCATGAGCACCACTGACCACGTCGAACACACCGAACAGCACACCGAACAGCACGTCGGCGCCGACCACCACGAGCACGCGCCGCACCCCGACATCTTCTACATCAAGATCGCCGTCTTCTTGGCGGTACTCACCGCGCTCGAGACGTCCACATACTGGGTCGATTTCGGCCCGTTCTTCCTGCCCGCCTTGCTGGGCATGATGGCGATCAAGTTCTTCACGGTGGTGCTGTTCTTCATGCACCTCAAAGAGGACGCGAAGATGTTCGGCATGCTCTTCTACATGGGCCTCGGCTTGGCCATCGGTGTGTACGTGGTCATGCTGGCGTGCTTCCAGTTCTTCGGCTGACCGCCATCGGCTCACCTATGTTCGCCGCGCCGACCTTCCCGAATCCGTGGAGGTTCGAGGCCAACCCCGAGGTGTATTTGCTCGTCGCGTTCCTCGTCGGCGCGTACATCTACATGGTGCGGGTCATCGGGCCGCGTGCGGTGCAGCCGGGTGAGTCCGTCATCACGCGTCGACACCTGTGGTGCTTCAGCATCGCGATGGTGATGTTGTTCGTGGCCAGTACGTGGCCCGTTCACCAGATCGGCGAGGGCTACCTCTACTCGGTGCACATGTTGCAACACATGATGCTCAGCTACTTCTTGCCCCCGCTCGTGCTGCTGGCCACACCACAGTGGCTGCTGCGCGTGCTGATCGGCCAGGGTCGCGCGTACCGCGTGGTTCGATTCATGACCCGACCCGTTGTGGCCGGCGTCGTGTTCAACATGGTCGTCATCGCCACGCACGTTCCA
>JAYTNH010000289.1:0-2265 GCA_043748395.1 Ilumatobacteraceae bacterium
CCTCATTCAGATTCGGTCAATCGAAATCGAACAGACGTGAACGGACGCGTTGCCGTCGGTCCGGGTCTTGATCGTCGATGATCACACGCACGAGCGAGAGCAGTCTTTCGCGGCGAAGGACTGCTCTCGCTCGTCGGTCTCGATCCGGCACTCGTGCGCAACGTGCAGTTCAACGACGGCCCGTTCACGCCGGTGCTCGACGACTACGTACAGGACTGCCTGCACCATCGCGAACTGCCGGGCGACGGCGAGTTCGACCTGCGCGGGTTCCTCGAACTGCTGCCGGCCGACGCGCCGATCAGCGTGGAGGTACCCGACGACGATCTGGACGCCTTGCCGGTCGGCGAGGCTGCCGCTGCGCTGTACGAGGCGACCGCCCGCTATCTCGGGTAGCCGTACTGCAAGCCGGGATTGCTGCGGTGCAGCACCCCGTTGATGGGCAGCCGCCAGTTCACCTCATTCAGATTCGGTCAATCGAAATCGAACAGACGTGAACGGACGCGTTGCCGTCGGTCCGGGTCTTGATCGTCGATGATCACACGCACGAGCGAGGCGGCCACCTCAGGTTGATACACGCCGTCGCCGATACCTCGGGCGGCTGCCCGGGTGTCGTGGTGTAGTTGCTGCGGGCTACAGGCGGTTCGAGGAGAACACCGCCGTGATGAATGCCCGGTTGGTGGTGACGTTGACGCCAGCATTCTCCTGCCGGCAGACGAGGTTGAAGGTCGTGTCTCCGGCGTCCACGGGAAACCCTCGCACCCCAAACCAGTGGGAACGGTTCGCGCCCCCCAGGTACTGCTCGAGAGTGCCGCTAGCTGCAGTCGAGGTGGATTTCGTGATGTCACACCTGACTGCCACTCCATCCTCCATAGCGAGATTGGTCGAAGCGGTGACGATGACGAACCCAGCTGTCGGCGCGGTGACGACGACACTGGTGAGAACCACGTCCGGCGCAGGACCTTCGAACGAGAGGACTTTACCGATTGACCCTGCGAACTCAACCCCGCCAACGGGGGCAGCGCTGGGCGGGACGAAGTAGCCGGTGATGTCGAACAACGCGTTCACGGGACCAGTCAAGGAAAACACCTTGATCCCGCCCGTGGCCGACAACCCGACGATCCCGCCATTGGCCTTCACACCTTCACCGGACACCGGGTTGATGCTCGACGTCACCGGACCAATGCCCGCCCAACGCGAACGCATCAGCGCCGAACCACGACCAGAACCAAACATCGCCGAACCCCCCAGCAACGGGCCAACCTCATGGCCGCCCAGCAATACTCAGACTACGCGCGAGGCCCGTGTCTACTCGAACAAGGATGGCTGCTTCACCGGTGCGGGTGCCGGCTCGACGGTTTCGACAGTGAGCACGTCGGCGACCTGCTCGGTGATGGGCACGCCGCCGAGTTCCACCAGCTGTGCGTTTCCTGGGCCGGCGCCCTCGCCTGTCCACACGGCGACTCGCCCGAAGGTGCGGCGCATCGCCTCTCGGGCGCCTTCCCATGTACCGCCCGAACCCGAGGCCGAGCACACCACCAACGTCACGTCGGCGAGTGCGTAGATGATCTTGTTCCTGCCCATCGCGTTGCCGGCAGTGAAGCGCATGGTTGGCCCGTAGGGGCTGGCGATGCACAGCTCGCCTGCATGCGCCCGGCGCCTGATCTCGGGGCTGCGCGCTGCCACGCGGATACCTTCGGCCGGCACACCGACGACTGGGACCCCCGCGTCCAGGGCTGCGGCCATCGCAGCCTGATCGATACCTCGGGCCAGACCGCTCACCACTGCCTTGCCGCTGTCTGCAGCCACCTTCGACGTTGATGCGGCCACCGCGAGCGCCTCGGGCGAGGCATCACGTGAGCCGACGACGCCGATGGCTGCAAGGTCGAGGAACTCCAGCGGTCCGCCGACCAGCAAGAACGATGGGCATGCGTCGCGCAGGCGATGACGCAACCGCTCGGGGAAGGCATCGTCGAGTGCACAGACCAGCCGCACACCTTCCTCTTCGAGGCGCTCACGTTCGAACGCGAACGCGGTTCCGGCACCGAGCAACGCTGCGTAGCGTTCGGCATCACTCAGCGGGATCGACGCCGTCTGGGCGATGTCTTCGGCCGACATACCGACGAGCAGCGAGGGATCGTCGATGGTGCGGCACAGCGACCAGAACTCGCCTGCAGATAGCGGCTTCTCGCCCACATCGACGATGCGATTGGTGAGCAACAACGCAGCGAGGGAGGTGTCGGTCACGGTCACGAGTCTCACCCTTAC
>JAYTNH010000290.1:0-6751 GCA_043748395.1 Ilumatobacteraceae bacterium
GCGATGTAACCGTTGCGCACGACGCGGTTCAGTCCTTCTGCGTGCCCACCTTCAAGTCGCGGAATGCCGACTTCGAGTCGATACCCGGATCTTTCGGTAGGCCGAGCACTCGTTCGCCCACGATGTTGCGCATGATCTCGTCGCTGCCGCCGGCAATGCGGCCACCAGGCGTGCCAAGGATGAGCTGGCTCCATGCGTAGGTGCCCCACTCGCCTGAATCGGCGATGAGCTTCGGGCCGAGCACCTTCGACACGAACGCGCCGAGGCGCAACATGTTGAGCGTGCCTGCCAGCTTGGCAATGCTCATCTCGGGTCCTGGCAACTGGCCGGCTTTGATCTTGGCCATCGCCCGCTGGTTGTTGTAGCCCGACACTCTGGAGTGGATGAGCAGGTTGGCGAGTTCGTTGCGAACCAGTAGATCGGTGTCGAGGCCGTAGTGGCGCACCATCTCGATCACCCGTGAGTACATGTTGATGCCGCCCCCGCCGCCGCCCCCTGCGCCGATGGCGGCGCGTTCGTTCATCAGCGTGGTGAGTGCGACGTTCCAACCGTTGTTCACATCGCCGAGGCGATGGTCGTCGCGCACGCGTACCTCGTTGAAGAACACTTCGTTGAAGCTCGCCCCGCCGGTCATCTGGCGCAGCGGGCGGATCTCGACACCCGGAGCGCGCATGTCGACGATGAAGCCGGTGAGGCCCTTGTGCTTGGGCAGGTCGGGGTTGGTGCGGGCGATCACTTCGCCGATGTCGCTGAACTGCGCACCCGTGGTCCACACCTTTTGGCCGGTGATGAGCCACTCGTCGCCGTCTTTGTCGGCCTTGGTCTGCAAGCTCGCGAGGTCGCTTCCCGCGCCCGGCTCGCTGAACAGTTGGCACCCGATGAGGTCGGCGCGGTACATCTTCTGGAGGTAGAGCTCTTTGGCTGCGTCGCTGGCGTGGGCGAGGATGGTGGGCGCGACCATGCCGAGCCCGATGGTGAATGCTCCCTGGTTGGGTACCTCGTACTGCGCCTCGAGGTTGAGGTACGCGCGCTCGTAGGCATTGGCAAGCTGACGTCCGCCGTAGGCCTCGGGGCCGGTGATCCAGCCGAAGCCGGCATCGAACTTGGCGCGCCGCCAGTCGCTGGCCTTGGCGACATCGGCGCGTTCGGTGTCGCGGTCCTTCTCTTCGAACATGGCCACCTTGTCGGCGCCCTCGCCCCACACGAACTTCTTCTCGGCCTGCTTGCGCTCTGCGCTGGCGTCGAGGAACGCTCGTGCTTCGGCTTCGAATGCTTCCAACGTGATGTCTGCCATGGCCGAACCGTAGTGCCGATCTTGATGGCAGTTCGATTCGGCCGAGCCGCCACGCGGGTAGCGTCACCGTTGATGTCCCGCCACGTCACCGTTGCCGCCGCCCAGCTCGGCCCGATTCAGCGTCACGATACGCGTGAGCAGGTGGTTGAGCGTCTCATCGCCTTGCTCCAGCAGGCGCAGCGTCACGGCGCCGAGCTGGTGGTGTTCCCCGAGTTGGCGCTCACCACGTTCTTCCCACGCTGGTTCGTCGACAACATCAGCGAGGCCGACCACTGGTACGAACGGTCCATGCCCAACGTGGCAACGCAGCCGCTGTTCGACGAGGCCAAGCGACTCGGGGTCGGTTTCTGCCTGGGCTACGCACTGCTCGAACGCGATCAAGACGGCACCGAGCGGCGTTGGAACGTGCAGACGCTGGTCGAGCGCGACGGCAGCATCGTGGCCACCTATAAGAAATCGCACATCCCTGGCCACGAACACCACGAACCCGATCGTCCGTTCCAACACGCCGAGCGCTACTACTTCGAGCCCAGCCCCGATGGCTTCGGTGTGTGGCGAGCCTTCGGCGCACTGGTGGGCATGATGATCTGCAACGACCGCAGGTGGCCCGAGACGTACCGGGTCATGGGGCTACAAGGCGTCGAGATGATCCTGTGCGGCTACAACACCCCCATCCATTACGTGCCCGACCCCAGCCAAGACACTCTGCAGGGGTTCCACAACGCACTGGTGATGCAGAGCGGTGCGTATCAGAACGGAACCTGGGTTGTCGGTGTCGCGAAGTGTGGCGTCGAGGAAGGTGTCGATTCGCTGGGCCAATCGATGATCGTGGCGCCCAGTGGGCAGATAGTGGCGCAGACGCTCACCACCGACGACGAGGTGATCGTCGCTCGCTGCGACCTCGACTGGTGCGCCCGCTACAAGGGCACGCTGTTCGACTTCGAGCGGTATCGCCGGCCCGAGTTGTACGGCCGCATCACCTCGCAACGTGGCGTGGTCGAACCCGAGTAGTGATGCACTGTCACGAACGTGTCCCCGTGATCGTCAGAGCAGTATGAACACGACACGTATCGACACGGTGGTGGTGGGTGCCGGTCTCGCCGGTCTCGCCACCGCCCGCACCTTGCAACAGCAGGGTGTCTGCACGTTGGTGCTCGAAGGGCATCCCCCAGGTGGCCGAGCGCGCAGCGACGTGCACGACGGGTTCGTGTTCAACCGCGGCCCGCATGCCTTGTATCGCAACGGTCCGGCCGAGCATGTGCTCGCTGGTTTGGGCATTCACCCCACAGGCGGACCGCCCACCACACGCGCGTACGGGTTGCGTGATGGCCGAGTTGGTTTGCTGCCGGGCTCGGCATCCACGCTGCTGCGCACGCCACTGCTCAGCGTGCGCGGCAAGCTCGCCATCGCTCGCTTTCAGCGGCAGTTGGCGGCTGCCAGGCCAGCCGCACTCGGTTCGGTGACGGTGAACGAGTGGCTCGACACGCTCGGCTTGCCCGACGACGCGCGGGACGTGGTGCTCATGCTGATCCGTGTGTCGACGTACGGCGATGCACCCGATGCGATGAGCGCCGACGTCGCGGTCGAGCAGATGCAGTTGGCGCTGTCGGCAGGAGTTCGCTACCTCGACGACGGTTGGCAGAGCATGGTCGATGCGTTGGCGACAGGACTCACCATCGAGCGGTGCCAGGCGGTGGCCATCGTTCGCGATGGCGGTCACATCGAGGTGCACGGCGGCAACGATCGGCTGATCGTCGCCTCGGCAGTGGTGGTGGCCGTCGGCACACCCAAGGCTTCCGCCGGCGTGCTGGGCCGAGACGCCTACGACGTCGGCCCGCCGGTCGAGCTCGCATGTCTCGATCTCGGGGTGCGTCAACCCCCGCGCCATCTCGCCATGTTCGGGCTCGACGATCCGCTGTATCTGTCCACGCATTGCCCGCCGGCACGCCTGGCGCCCGATGGTCAGTCGGTGGTGCACGTGGCGCGCTATCTCGACGGCGCCCACGATGCTGCGCCCGAGGTGCAGCGCGCCGAGCTGGAGGCGCTGGCGCAAACCGCGGGTGTTGCATCGGACGACATTGCGGCGAGTCGGTACCTGCACCGCATGGTGGGGGTCGGGGCGCTGCCCACCGCATCGCGCGGTGGCCTCGCAGGTCGGCCCACCGTCGACGACACCGGCATCGACGGCGTGTTCTTGGCCGGCGATTGGGTGGGACGCGTCGGGCACCTCGCCGACGCAAGCCTGGCCAGTGGCGTCGAGGCTGCTACCCGCGCCGCAGCCGCGGTGGGTGCGACCCGGTGAGCACCCTGGCGACTCCATTCGAGGCGACGTTCGAGCAGCAACGATCTCGTCTCACTGGTCTGGCCTATCGCATGCTCGGGTCGTTTGCCGATGCCGAAGACGTGTTGCAGGAGGCGTGGATCCGTTGGCAACGACTCGATGGTGACGAGCGAGGTTCCATCGTGCGCGCGGAGGCATGGCTCACCACCACGGTGTCGCGCCTGGCGCTCGATCGGCTCAAGTCGGCGCAGCGTTCAACGCGAAACGTATGTAGGCCCGTGGTTGCCCGAGCCGTTGCTGAGTTCGCCCGACCCCGCCGAAGCGGCCGAATTGTCCGAGTCGCTCACCCTGGGGTTCCTTGCGGTGCTCGAACGACTTGGCCCTGTTGAACGAGCGGTGTTCTTGCTCGCCGATGTGTTCGGCGAGCCATACGCGGCCATCGCCGACGTCGTCGGGCGCAGCGAACAGGCGTGCTGCCAGACGGCGCATCGCGCCAGGGTTCGGGTGCGGTCAGATCGACCCCGTTTCGAGCCGCCCACCGATGGTGCGCCCGTGCTCATGGCAGCGTTCATGCAAGCATGCCTGTTGGGCGACCTCGATCGATTACGCAATGTGCTCAGCGACGATGTTGTGCTGGTGAGCGATGGTGGTGCCGAACGGCACGCGGCGCGTCGCCCCGTGGTGGGCTTGCACAGGGTGGCGCGATTCATGGTGAACATCACCAAGCGCATCCCGACCGACGCCACGGTGAGCGTGCAGGTGGTGAACGGCGAGCCCGGCGTGGTGGTGAGTCGCAACGGCACGACCTTGTACGTGATGGCGTTCGGCATCGTCGACAACCGAGTTGCCACCATTCACTCCATCGTGAACCCGCACAAACTCGGCCACGTCGCGGCGCCCTGATTCGGTGATCGGCGGCAAGATGACGCGGACGGTCCCGAAGTTTGACAAAATGTAAATCGTGACCATCGACTTCGTCCTGAACGGCACCCCGGTGAGCGTTCGCGCCGATCATCCGCATCTGTTGGCGGCGTTGCGCGAGGAGCTCGATGTGACCTCGGCCAAGGACGGCTGCTCACCGCAGGGCCAGTGCGGGTGCTGCACGGTGATGATCGACGGCAAGGTGCAGATCTCGTGCACATACAACGTCGACAAGGTAGCTGGGCGCGACGTCACGACACTTGAAGGGGTGGCCGATGACGAACGCCAGCGTTACAGCGATGCGTTTGCGGCATGTGGCGGACTGCAGTGCGGGTTCTGCATTCCAGGCATCGTCATGCGTGCCAAGGGTCAGGTCGACAAGAAGGGCGCGGAGCTCAAGCGCGACGACATGGCCCGCCACCTCGGCGCGCATCTGTGTCGCTGCACCGGTTATGTGAAGGTGCTCGATGCCATCGAGGCCGTGGCCCAAGGCCGCGAGGTCGATGCATCGCTTCCCGGCGGGGTAGGAACATCGGGTGCAAAGTTCGAGGCGCACGCCTTGTGCCTGGGTGATCGTGGCTACGTCGACGACATGCGTCTGCCTGGCATGTTGCACGGGGCGTTGCGGCTCACCGACCACGTGCGCGCCGAGGTGCTGCGTATCGATGCATCGGCCGCGCTGGCGGCGCCGGGTGTGGTGGCTGTGTTCACTGCCGCGGACATTCCAGGCGAGCAGTACGTGGGAATCATCTACAAAGACTGGCCGGTGTTCATCGGCGTTGGCCAGCGCACGTCGTATGCCGGAGACGTGTTGGCGATCGTGGTGGCCCAGACGCGCCAGCAAGCACGCCACGCGGCGACGCTCGTCGAGGTGCAGTACGACGTGCTGCGGCCGATCACCGATGCGGTCGCTGCAATCGACGACCCCGAGATTGCCGTGTTCGGCACGAAGAACAACGTGCTGTCGGTGAGCACATACGCGCGTGGCGATGTCGATGCGGCACTTCGATCTGCGGCACATGTGGTGCACGAGGTGTTCCAGACGCAACGCATCGAGCATGCGTTCCTCGAACCCGAGAGCACGCTGGCCACCATCACGACCAACGAGGCGGGCGAAGGCAACCTGTACGTGTACTCGGGTGGCCAGGGTGTGTGGGACGACCGCGACCAGATCGCGTCGCTGCTCGCGCTCAGCCACGAGCAGGTGACGGTCGAACTGGTGAGCAACGGCGGAGCGTTCGGCGGCAAGGAAGACATGAGCAACCAAGGCCAGACCGCGCTCGCGGCCTGGTTGCTGCAGCGGCCTGTGAAATGCACGCTGTCACGCGAAGAGAGCTTTCTGATGCACGCCAAGCGTCACCCCATCCGCCTCGAGTACTGGGCAGGCTGCGACGCCGATGGGCTTCTCACGGCGCTACGCGTGCGTGGCATCGGCGACTCGGGTTCGTACGCCAGCGTCGGCATGAAGGTGCTCGAACGTGCCGCCGGCCACGCCAGTGGTCCGTACCGCGTGCCCAACATCGACGTGCAATGCACGGCGGTGCGCACGAACAACCCTGTGTGCGGCGCGTTCCGCGGGTTCGGCGCCAATCAGGCGCAGTTCGCGATGGAAGGCGTCATCGATCGCCTCGCCGAGCAGGTCGGCATCAGCGGTTGGCAGATGCGCAAGCTCAACGTGATCCACCCCGGCGAGGTGTGGGGCCCCGGCCAGATCATGGACGACGGCGCGGCTGGCGCCGAGGTCTGTCTCGATCGCGCCAAGCCGCACATCGATGCCGCGCTCGCAGCCGGAAAGGCCGTTGGCGTGGGACTGGGGCTGAAGAACTCGGGCCTCGGCAACGGCCTGCGCGAGGTCACCGGTGCGGTGATTCGGTTCCGTAGTCCTGCTCCCGGCGAGACGGTCGGCAAGGTCGAGGTGCGCCATGGCTTCACCGAGATGGGCCAGGGCGTGCATACGGTGGCCCTGCAGGTGGCCGTCACCGAGCTGGGCATCGACCCTGCGCGCATCGTGGTGATCGTCGACACCAGCCGCGAGATCGGCTTCGGGCAGACCACCGGCAGCCGCGGCACGCTCATGGCGGCAGCCAGCGTTCAACAGGCCTGCCTCACCGCCAAGGCGGCTGGATGTACCCCCGAGGTCGACCACTACGGCGAGCACGTCGTCGACTGGACGCAGAAGCTCGGCGACCCGAACGTGCCCAACCCCACCATCCACGCCGCGTTCGGCTACGCCGCGCAAGTCGTCGTTGCCGACC
>JAYTNH010000291.1:0-6845 GCA_043748395.1 Ilumatobacteraceae bacterium
CACCTTGCCGACCGCCACCATCGGTCGGCCCGACAACACCGACCGCGCCATTCCAGGGCCCTGCAGACCTGCCACCAGCCCCGCGCTCACGACGGCAACGAGCGGCAACGCGCCCTGGTAGGCGAGCCCACGGCCATCGGGAAACGTGACGAACGCCACCGCGAGCACCGTCAGGCACACCGGCGCGAGCCAGCGTGACGGTCGCAGACCGGGTCGGGTGTGGAATACACACGCCACGAACGCACCAGCAAAGATCTCTGCCATGCGAGCCGGAGTCGACCAGTAGGCGGCGTCGGGTCCCCATCCCCATGCGATCAGTGGCGCAGCGAGCATCGACGCGACGAGCAGGGCGCCGACGACGCGGGTCGGCGTGGTGCGTCGACGGCGACAGAACACGCCGATGCCCACCATCGCCAGCGGCCAGATCCAGTAGAACTGCTCCTCGATCGCCAGCGACCAGTAGTGATCGAGCGGGCGTCGCAGACCGGCCTGTGACGCGGTGAGGTCGGCGTAGCTCTCGCCACTGCCCAACTTCACCCAGTTGAACACCTGGAACAGGGCCCCGAACACGTCGCGGCGGAGGTGGTCGACCCCTGCAAACCAGCCCCGAGCCGCCAGGACTGCCACGCCAACAACGCACACCAAGCTGGCCGGAAGCAGTCGCCGCGCGCGCCGGCTGTAAAAGGCGCCAACGTCGACCGAGCCCGAGTGGTCAGTCTCGACGAGCAGCAACGAGGTGATGAGATACCCGGACAGCGTGAAGAACACCGACACACCCAAGTACCCGCCACTCATCCATGGGTAGCCCGCATGGAACAGCAGGACTGCAGCCACCGAGACAGCCCGTACTCCGTCGATTGCCGGCTGGTAGCCGATGGTCTGGCGGGTCACAGATCACGATCGTACGGCCCGCCTCCTCGTGCCGAACGAACTCGGGCTGCAACAATGCAGGTATGCATCGCGGACGCGCCTTCAGTGTCGTTGTGACGCTGCTGTGCTCGACGTCGGTCAGCGTGATCGACACCCCCGTTGCTCAGGCCGCTGGTTCCCCACCTGCATGCAGCTTCGATGACAGATACCGGCAGTGCAACCGTTACGCCGACGCAGCACCCTTGGGTTCGATCGCGCTCTTGGGCGACTCGGTCATGCTCGGGTCGGCCGACGGCATGAGCAACCCCGGACTTCCCCAGTTGCTCGCCGACGCAGGTTGGGGTCCGCTCAACCTGGTCGCGACTCTGGGCATGCGCACCCTCGACAGTCGCTCCGGCCAGCGCGAATTGTCGGCGTGGCACTGGATCGATCGCTGGTACTCGGCGGGCTGGCATCCGGCTGTCGTCGCTGTGAATCTTGGGGCAAACCACCTGGGCTCGTGCACCCCAACGAACACGACCAACTGCTTCAACGCCATTGTGGCGCTCGTCGACAAGATCGGTCCGGGGGCCGCCATCTGGTGGGCGAAGGTCAACCAGTTCGGCCATCCGTCCGGCAACCCAACCAGCGGCATGCTCGGCTGGAACATCGCGCTCGAACAGGTCGCATCGATTCGACCCAACCTGGTGCTGTGGGATTGGCCATCTGCGTTGCAGAACTCAAACCCACCGATCTCGACCGATGTCGGTGGCATCCACCCCACGTCTGGCGCGCAGTATGTGAAGCGCAGCCGCCTCATGGCCGACGACATCACCACCCGCATCGGCGCGGCCCACTTCGTCGGCCCGTACGTCGATCCAGCCGAGAGCGCTGCCGCGCCCGCCGAGTTCCAGCCGGTCCCGATCCATCGCATCCTCGACACCAGCCAGTCACCTGGCATGCGACTCGCCGCCGACTCTACGTTCACTCTCGATCTCAGTGCCCTTGCTCCGCCGGGCGCAGTCGCGGTGGCGCTCACGCTCGGTTCGGACGGTGCGACGAGCCCAGGCTTTCTGACCGCCCACGCGTGCGACCAGCCGCGGCCCTGGGCGTCGAATCTGAACTTTCAGACGGGTGAACGTCGTGCCTCGCAATCGCTTGTGGGGCTCAGCGCCGACGACACGGTGTGCATCTACGCGCTGCAGTCACTCGACATCTATGTCGACCTACAAGGCTGGTTCGTGCCCGATGGCGGCCAGCGATTGCACCCGCTCGAACCACAGCGGTTGCTCGACTCGCGACTCACCGGCCGCGCGACCATCCACACCATCAGCGTGCCCGATGCACCCGGCGGCGGCGAGGCGACGGCCGTCGCGCTCAGCTTGGTGGGGCTCGAGTCCGATACGGCGAACGCGATGACGGTGTGGTCGTGCGACAATCCGCGACCCACTGCTGTACAGATCTACTTCGCCCCGGGCGAGGTCATCGCCGGCGCGTTGTTCGTGCCAGTCTCCGCAGCAGGAACTGTGTGTGTCGCTACTACGTCGCCGGCCAGCATCGTGGTCGATATCACCGGTTACTTCGCCGCCGATGACACAGGGCTCCGATTCACACGCTCGGTCGTCACGCGCATGCTCGACACGCGCATCGGGTTGGGGGGATGGATCGGACGTCACGGGGCCGACCAAACGATTTCACTGCGCCCGGCGCCTCCGGGTGCCAAGGCCGTGAGCGGCACCATGACAATGGTGAGCCCGTTGCGCAGCGGCTTTCAACGTGCCAATCCGTGTGGTGGTGCCACTCCGCTCGCGTCGGCAGTCAACGCACTGGCCGGCGCGGTTCTGGCAAACTCGATCACCGTCGGTCTATCGGACGATCAACAGTTGTGCGTGTACAGCCTGTCCCCGACCGACACGTTGTTCGATATCGCGGGATGGTGGACATGAAACGTTCCTGGTTGGTGTTGCTCGCCCTCGTGAGCGGGGTCGTCGCCCCCGCAGTCGCAGCGACGAGTGCCGCACCTGCTGCGCGGCCGGCCCGGCCCCCGGCGCCAAGCCTGCTGCCCCCGGCGTCCAAGCGCGTGTACGTGGTCACCGACTCGGTGGGATTGAGCGCCAAGAACACCATCCCCGCGGCGTTTCCTCCCGACTGGCAGGTCACGGTCGATGGCACCGCGGCACTGTTCGTCGAACAACTGCTCTCGAAGCACGTCAACTACCGCAGAGCAACCAATCCTTCGGTGTTCGGTGACTACGCCATCGTCGCCGGCGGGTACAACTATCCCTACTGGGATCCAGCCCGTTTCGACCGTTCGATCGACTCGATGGTCGCCTCGCTGCTGGCGGCCGGCACCAAGCACGTCTTCTGGGTCACACTCCGCGAGGTGAAGCCAGAGTTCATCTCCGCGTCGGCATGGCGGGGTGCCCAGCCGTACTACTGGTACTTCCCCACCGTCAACGAACACCTCCGCAACGCACTCTTGCGGCACCCGCAACTCTCGCTCATCGACTGGGCGGCAAACGCCGATCAGCCCAATCTCACGTACGACTCGATCCATCTCAACACCAACGGCGGGCAGGTGTACTCCAACCTTGCGGCTGGCGTCGTGCAGACCACAGCGAATCGTCAACCCGGCGGCACGATCACCCGTATCAAGGTCGCCGGCCAACACGGGGTCGCCGCCGATGCAGTGGCGGTCACCGGCAACCTCACGGTGGTGAACCCGCGAACGTTCGGGTACCTCAGCGCATACCCGTGCGGTGATGACGTGCCACTCGTGAGCAACATGAACGTCGCTCCTGGCCAGGTGCTCGCAGCTTCGGTCGTGGTCCCCATCGGTGACGACGGCAGCATCTGCATCTTCCAACTACCCGACGCGCATGTCATCTTCGATCTCACGGGTGCGTTCGGGGCCGACTCCGGCTATGCCTCGCTCATCCCCGAACGAGCCATCGACACGCGAGTGACGCCTGTCGACACGCTGAATGCACCGATCCAGGTCGATGTCGGACACCTCGACGGCGTGCCGCTTGGCAGCCAGAGCGTGATGCTCAACGTCACCACGATCGGCGGCTGGTTCGCTGGCGACATCCGCGTGTTCACGTGCGGTACACCAGCGCCCACCACTTCGTCTCGACCGATCGCACCTGGGCAGATCCAGAACCTCCTCGTTATGGTGCGGCCCGACGCGAACGGCAAGATCTGTGTGCAGCGCACGACCGCTGCCGACTTCATCGTCGATGTCTTCGGCGCATTCGAGGCGGGCGCCGACATGCACCCCTTGGCCACCGAACGGGTGCTCGACACACGGGGTGGTTCGCCGGTCGCTGCGCACAGTACCACCCCGGTGCAGCTCGGTGGCACGTTGGGCCTGCCGGCGGCACCGAATGGAGTCGTGGTGTCGCTCGCGGTGTACCACCCGTCGAGCCTCGGGTTCGCGGCGCTCTACCCATGTGCCGAAGGTCTGCCGCTGGTGTCGATGCTCAACACCACGCCCAACCACGACCAATTCAACGCCACGGTGGTCGCTCCCGATAGCTCGGGTGCGCTGTGTGCGTTCTTGTTGACGGGCACGCATCTCACGCTCGATCTCACTGGTTGGCTCGGTGTCGGCTTCCTCACGCTCACGCCCACGCGCTTGTTCGACAGCCGCGCCTGAACAAACGAGGAGTGAACCGGGTCGACTCGCAGTTACCCGCGGGTAGCAGTGCCAGACTGGGCACCATGATCTTCGACGGTTACGTCAATCAACTCCCCGACACCGACACTGTCGAGACGCAGGAATGGCTCGACAGCCTCGACGCCGTCATCGATGTGCACGGCAAGACCCGGGCCCGCTTCTTGCTCTCAAAGCTGCTCGAGCGGGCCCGCGAGTCGCAGGTGAGCTATCCCCCCACCGTCAGCACGCCATACGTCAACACCATCCCGCGTGAGGCCGAGCCGTGGTTCCCGGGCGACGAGTTCATCGAACGACGCATCCGCGCTTTCGTGCGCTGGAACGCCGCGGCGATGGTGGTGCGCGCCAACAAGCATGCCGATGGCATCGGCGGCCACCTGGCCACGTTTGCCAGTTCGGCCAGCCTCTACGAGATCGGCCTCAACCACTTCTTTCGCGGCAAGGACGATGGTAACGCCGGTGACCACATCTACATCCAGGGTCACGCCACGCCTGGCATCTACTCGCGTGCGTTCCTCGAGCGCCGACTCGAGGAGGAAGATCTCGACTCGTTCCGCCGCGAGATCGGTCGCGAGGGCCGCGGTTTGTCCAGCTATCCGCACCCGCGTCTCATGCCCGACTTCTGGGAGTTCCCCACGGTGAGCATGGGCCTGGGCCCCATCACTGCGCTGTATCAGGCACGCTTCAACCGTTACCTGCAGAACCGCGAGATCGACGACACCAGCGCCAGCCGGGTGTGGGCGTTCCTGGGCGACGGCGAATGCGACGAGCCCGAGTCACTCGGTGCCATCTCGCTGGCGAGCCGCGAGAAGCTCGACAACCTGGTGTTCGTGGTGAACTGCAACTTGCAGCGCCTCGACGGGCCGGTGCGTGGCAACGGCAAGGTCATCCAAGAGCTCGAAGCCACGTTCCGCGGTGCCGGCTGGAACGTCATCAAGGTGATCCTGGGCTCGAAGTGGGACGAACTGCTGGCGAAGGACAAAGACGGCGCGCTGCTCAACCAACTGAACACCACCGTCGACGGCCAGTTCCAGCGCTTCAGCGTCGAGAACGGCGGCTACATCCGCGACAACTTCTTCGGCCCCGATCCGCGTCTACGGCAGCTGGTGGCTCACCTCACCGACGACGACCTCGTGAACCTGCCTCGCGGTGGCCACGACTATCGCAAGCTCTATGCCGCATACAAGGCCGCCACCGAGAACCTGGGCTCTGGCGCCCCGACCGCCATCTTGTGCAAGACCATCAAGGGCTGGACGCTCGGTCCCAACATCGAGGGCCGCAACGCGACCCACCAGATCAAGAAGATGACCAAGGACCAGCTACTCGCCCTGCGCGACCGGTTGTACCTGCACGACGAGATCCCCGAGTCGGCCATGGACGGCGACATGCCGCCCTACTTCCGGCCAGCTGAAGATTCCATCGAGTACCAGTACATGATCGAGCGTCGGCGGGCGCTCGGCGGATCCGTTCCGAAGCGTCTCACCAGGGTGCGCCGGGCCCTCGAGCTGCCTGCGCCGGCAACCTTCGACGAGCTCAAACAGGGCTCTGGCACACAGTCCGTGAGCACCACCATGGGCTTCACCCGCCTGCTCCGCAACCTCGCTCGCGACGAGAAGATGGGTTCGCGTGTGGTGCCCATCATCCCCGACGAGGCGCGCACCTTCGGTATGGACTCGCTGTTCCGCGAGCTCGGCATCTATGCATCGCAGGGCCAGAAGTACGAGCCCGTCGACCACGAGATGTTGCTCAGCTACACCGAATCGACCGATGGTCAGATCCTCGAAGAAGGCATCACCGAGGCCGGCGCAATGGCCAGCTTCATCGCCGCCGGCACCGCCTACGCAACTCGGGGCGTGCCGATGGTGCCGTTCTACACGTTCTACTCCATGTTCGGTTTCCAACGGGTGGGCGACCTCATCTGGCAAGCAGCCGACGCCCGCACACGCGGATTCCTGATGGGTGCTACTGCCGGTCGAACCACGCTGATGGGCGAGGGCCTGCAGCACCAAGACGGTCACTCGTTGGTGCTGGCGTCCACTGTGCCGCCGTGCCAGGCCTACGACCCGGCATTCGCGTACGAGGTGGCGGTCATCGTGCAGCAGGGCATGCAACGCATGTTCGGCGGCGGCGACGACCCCGACGTGTTCTATTACCTCACGCTCTACAACGAGAACCAAGTCATGCCGGCCATGCCTGAAGGTCTCGAAGCCAACGACGTGATGCGTGGGTTGTACCGCTTCGCCGCAGCACCCGAGGGCCACTCGCGCCACGCCACGGTGCTGTTCAGTGGTTCGGCCAACTTGGCTGCGCAAGAGGCCGC
>JAYTNH010000292.1:0-3596 GCA_043748395.1 Ilumatobacteraceae bacterium
CGCTCCCGACTCTGGCGGGCATGCGCGATTGGATTCAGGCCAGCCACCCGGGGTTCATGGCACCCAAGGAACTGCACCTGGTGGAGACGATTCCACGCACTGCGCTCGGAAAGATCGCGCGCGCCGAGCTCACGGCCTCCATAACGGCGGGCAAGAGCTAAGGTCACCCGCTGGTGGGGACCCGACTGAACGACAGAATTGCACTGATCACCGGAGCAGCCTCTGGCATCGGCCGCGGCATCACCGAGCGCTTCGTTGCTGAGGGTGCCAAGGTCGTCGCAGGCGACATCAACTCGGCCGGTCTCGACGAACTCGTCGATCGGCTGGGCGCGGCGGTGACCCCGGTGGTGTGCGACGTCACGTCCGAATCTTCGGTGGTGGCAGCGTGCGCGCTGGCAGCACCACTCGGCGGGCTGAACATCGTCGTGGCCAACGCCGGACGAGGCGCCTTCAGCCCGATCGTCGACCATCCGCTCGACGAGTGGAGATCGATCATCGACCTCTGCCTCACCGGCGTGTTCATCACCGTCAAGCACGGCGCTACGGCGATGGTCGACGGAGGCTCGATCATCACCATCTCGTCACTCAATGCCATTCAACCATCGGCGGGAATGTCGGCCTACTGTGCCGCGAAGGCCGGCGTGGCGATGCTCACCAAGGTGGCCGCGATGGAACTCGGCGGTCGGAACATTCGCGTCAACACCATCGCGCCAGGCCTTGTCGAGACGGCGGCCGCTGCGGCGTTCTGGCAGATGCCAGGTGTCGTCGACGAGTTCATCGACAACACGACGCTCGGCCGGTTCGCCCAGCCAGTCGACATCGCCAACCTTGCCCTGTTCCTCGCATCCGACGAGGCGAGCATGATCACCGGCGCCTTTCACTCGATCGACGGCGGCGCGTCGACGAAGCGCTATCCCGACCTGCCTGGCGCATTCGCGCGACTCGCCGGAGGCGCTGCCGAGTGAGTTCGGAGTCCAATCCGACACAACTCACTCCCCGCCTGTCAGCCGCCTATTGGCGCCTGTGGACGGCGAGCACCATCTCGAACCTCGGCGACGGAATCTTTCTGGTTGCACTTCCCCTGCTGGCAGCGCGACTCACCCGTGACACCTTCTCGATCTCGCTCATCGGAGTGTTCGCCAGCATCCCGTGGCTCGTGCTCTCGCTACCCATTGGAGCGATCATCGACCGCACCGATCGGCGTCGCGTACTCATCTGGGCCGACCTCGTGCGCGCGGCGCTGGTGGGTCTGCTCGCGGTGGTCGTTGCCGCCGATGCCGCTCACATCTGGATGTTGTGGGCGCTTGCGCTCGGACTCGGCATCGCCGAGGTGTTCTTCGACAACGCGGCTCAAGCCATCGTTCCGGCAATCGTTCCGTTCCCGCTGCTCGAACGAGCGAACGGACGCCGGTACGCCGCCGAAGTGACTGCCAACATCTTCGTCGGTACGCCCCTCGGCGCGGTGCTGTTCGGCGTGGCGCTGTGGCTGCCGTTCGGCATCGACACTGCCAGTTTCGCCGTTGCGATTGTGTTGGTCGCGACGCTGCGCGGGTCGTTCAGACCGGCCGCATCGGGGGAACCGCGAGGCTCGCTCTCTGCCGAAGTGCGGTCGGGACTGAGGTGGTTGTGGAGCCATCGGCTGCTGCGAGGTCTCGCCATCGCACTTGGGCTCACGAACTTCGGCTTTCAGATGTCGCAGGCATTGTTCGTGCTCTACGCGCAAGATCTGCTGCATGTGAGCGAGACCTACTTCGGCGTGCTGCTTGGTGTGATGGGGCTCGGTTCGATCCTCGGCGGACTGATCGGCGATCGCGTCGTGAAACGTGTCGGCAAACTGTTCGCCCTGTACAGCTCGATCTGTGTGGGCATCGCGGCGCTGCTTGCGGTGGGAACCCTGCCGATCACGTGGTTCATCACCCTCATGGCCGCACTCGAGGCCTTCGCGGCAACGCTGTGGAACATCGTGTCGGTCTCACTGCGACAACAGATCGTGCCCGACCACATGTTCGGCAGGGTCAACAGTGTGTATCGGTGGTTCGGCTGGGGCTCGATGCCACTCGGGGCACTCGCTGGTGGCGTCGTCGCATCGCAGTACGGCCTGCGCGCCCCGTACTTCACTGGGGCCATCGCCATCTTCTTGGCGCTCTTGGTAATGCTCGCGACGGTGACTCGCAGCACGCTTGCCGAGGCGCTTGCGGCAGTTCGCTCGCCCTCCGACGACGACACACCGATCTCGTTGGAGCGCGATCCGTTGTTCGACTAAGACGCGCCGCGCACGCCGGCGCCGCCGTCGATCACATAGGTCTCGCCGGTGATCCAGCTAGCTGCGTCCGAGACCAGGAACGCAGCAAGATTGGCGATGTCTTGTGGCTCACCGAGCCGCTTCAGGGGCAACTGCGCAGCGAGGCGTTCACCGAAGTTGTCGACGAGTACCGCGGCGAAATCGGTCTGCACCAGGCCCGGCGCGATACCGACCACGCGGGTGGGACCGAGCTCGCTGGCGAGTTGGCGGGTCATGTGAATGAGCGCAGCCTTGGTGAGGTTGTAGACGCCGAGCGCCCCTTCGGCGCGCAGCCCGCCCACTGATGCAATGTTGAGGATGACACCGGGCTTGTGTTGCATCGCTTGGTCCCACGCCGCCTGGCTCCAAAAGAGCGGCCCGCGGAGGTTGACCTGGAACGTCTTGTCGTACCTCGACTCGTCGACCGCAAGCGTCGGCCCGTAGTACGGGTTGGTCGCCGCGTTGTTCACCAAGATGTCGAGCCCACCGAAACGCTCGATCGTGGCGGCCACCGCGGCCCGGCCTGCCTCGGGGTCGCCGACGTTCGCCACGAACACCTCGGTGTCGCCGGTCATGTCGGCCTTGGCAAGTTCGAGTTGGTCGAGCTTGCGCGAGCACAGCATGACGCTGGCTCCCGACGCGGCCAGGGTGGCGGCTATGGCCTTGCCAATGCCTCGCGAGGCCCCGGTGACGAGTGCGACTTTGTTGTCGAGTGAGATCTGCACGAACGACGAGGCTAGTCGTCGATTTCGATTTGCGGGGTCGCTCGCCAACCACGAGCCGGCGACAGGGTGGTGTGACCGCACGAAGCACGGCGTACACCCCATTCGGTCGTTTGTGTGAGCGCACTGAACTCGCCCGGATCGTTTGTGTGGTCACACAAACGCCGGTCTGGGCAACGGCCGGCCGTGGGCGCGAGGCGGCCCGCTGTCGCCGTTAGTCGACCGTTAGTCGACCGTTAGTCGCCGTTAGTCGCCACTAGTCGTCGGAGTTGCCGACGACAGAGCCGCCGGCGTGGGACTCATGCGCCGAATGTGGTGGTACCCGAACACGCTGGATACCCACACGGCGGATGCGGCGCCCTTCGATCTCGGCCACGGTGAACACCCATCCGTCGCCGTCGACGGCCTCGCCCACCTCGGGCACATGCTCGAGGGTGCCGAAGATGTAGCCGCCGATGGTGTCCCAGTCGTCGTCGGGCAGGTCGGTGCCCACAAGATCGTTGAGGTCGTCGATGCTCATGCCGCCGTCGACGTTGTACACGCCTTCTGACAGCAGTTGCACCTCGAGCTCTTCGTCGTCGTGTTCGTCGACG
>JAYTNH010000293.1:0-3142 GCA_043748395.1 Ilumatobacteraceae bacterium
GGCGCGATCGATGCCGGTCTGGAACCATCGATACAGGCCGGGAAGCTCGCCGACCTGGCCCTCGGTCCACTCGATCGCCTTGCGGCCGTACCAACGACCCAGGAAGAACAGGGTGACGCCGGCGAGGAGCAGTCGACAGAATCCGAGTAGGCCGTAGAGCGCCCAGTTGCCGTCGAAGTAGGGGACCGAGGTGAACAGGTTGCGGTTGCGCGACGACAGCGCCAGCACTACCGCGGGCCGATCGTCGACCCAGGCGGGCCCGACGTTAGACCCGAACGTGCCGACTGCGAACAACAGCCCGGACAAGATGAGCACCGCGCGACGTGCGGCGGGATGCACCTCGATATCGGGGTGGGTCACGGCGGTCGAGAGCACCGCACCACGATAGACGCAGGCGACGCCAGAACTTGGGCGGTTCCGACAGACAAGGGTACCTTTTGCCACATCGGCCGGCCCGGCCGGGCAAGCACGTCGGTGGTCGACTTCAGGGAGTCTTGGTGAATCGCAAGTTTCAGGCCCTCGCTGGCGCGCTCGCAGTGTTGACGCTCGCGAACTGCGCTCCCGACCCCAACGACGATCCCGACGCGCTGGCGCCGCCCGTCGAGACCACCGTGGCACCTGCTCCCGGTGAGACGGCACCCCCAGTAGTCACTGTCGCAGCCACGGGCCAGACGGCCAAGGTCACTTCTCTCGACAACTCATTCCGAGTCGAGAACCTGGTGGTCGAGGCCGGTACCGAGGTGAAGTGGGACAACAAGGGCCGTAACGCTCACGACATTCGACCCAAGGACGATCCGTCCACCGATTCGTGGGGCGTGCTCGAAGACAAGTTCCAGCCAGGCGACAGCTACTCGTTCGTGTTCACCACGCCAGGCACGTACGCCTACTACTGCTCGATTCACGGCACCGCCAAAGTGGGAATGATCGGCACCGTTACCGTCTCGGCGCCGTAGCCGTCGGCACCCATTCACAACAGTTCAACAACAAGGGGAGAAACATGAAGCGAAGCCTGCTCGGAACGCTCAGCGCGGCCGCGCTGCTGCTGGTCGCCTGCGGGAGTGACGACTCGAAGTCGGCCACGCCCACGGTGCCTGCGGTAACCACCATCGAGGTCGCTGGTACCACGCCCGCGCCTGACACAGCGCCTGAAACTACGCCCGACACCGTCGCCGAGGCAGAGGGCACCATCTCTGTACCCGACGACTTCGCCAGCATCCAAGAAGCAGTCGACGCGGCCAAGCCCGGCGACCTCATCTTGGTAAGCGCCGGCACCTACAACGAGGCCGTGAACGTCGAGACCGACGACCTCACCATTCGCGGTCTCGACCGCAACGAGGTCATTCTCGATGGCCAGTTCGAACTCGACAACGGCATTCGTGTTCTGGGTGCCAGTGGCGTCGCGATCGAGAACATGACCGCTACCAACTACACCAAGAACGGCTTCTTCTGGACGGGTGTCTCGGGCTACCGCGGCTCGTACCTCACCACCTACCGCACCGGCGACTACGGCGTCTATGCGTTCGATTCGGTGAAGGGTCAGCTCGACCACGTATGGGCCGTCGGCAGCAAAGACGCCGGCGTGTACATCGGCGAGTGTTTCCCGTGTGATGCGGTCATCGACCAGATCGTCAGCGAGCACAACGGCCTCGGCTACTCGGGTACCAACTCGGGCGGCAACCTGCTCATCATCAACTCGGTGTTCCGCAACAACCGCGCCGGCGTGGTGCCCAACAGCGGTAGCTACGAACTGTGCTATCCCGAGCGCCAGACCACCGTTGTGGGCAACCTCGTCCACTCGAACAACCAAGCCGACACCGCAGCGATCGACGTTGCCTTGCTGGCGATGGGCAACGGCATCCTCGTTGCCGGTGGCGTGCAGAACGTGATCGAACGCAACCTCGTGTTCGACCACGACAAGAGCGGCATCGGACTCGTCCCGTTCCTCGAAGAAGACCCCAACGACGATCTGCCCACCGAGGCCGACTGGGCGATCACGTGTGAGGAGTCGAAGTCGATTGCTCCTGCCGAGCCGACAGGCGCACTGCTGTGGGACTCGTGGCAGAACCGAGTCGTCGGCAACGTGCTCGAAGACAATCGTCACTTCGACATCATCGTTGCTTCCGTCGGCACCGACGTGAGTACGTTGGGTCACTGCTTCTCGGGTAACACGTTCAACAAATCAGCCCCGGACAATGTCGAGACGCTGGCGCCGTGCGACGGCACTGGCAGCGGCGACTGGACCGATGGCGCCTACGACATCATTCCCTGGCTGGCTGAAGTGCATCCTCCGTCGGTCGACTACAAGGACGCAGTGCTGCCGCCGTTGACCCCGCAGGAGAACATGCCCGATGCCGCCACCGCACCGGCGAACCCTGCAACCAATGTTCCGGCCGAGGTTGATCTGGCCGCGATCACGGTGCCCGCGAAGCCCTGATCGGCTCCGCGTTCTCATGATGAAGCGTGTTGGTGCGGTGTGGATGCTGGCTGCCCTCGCTGCGTGTAGCAGCGGCGGCTCCGCCAACCACACCCACCAGCACGCCGAGACGTTCAATGGCAAGCCCGATGCGGTGATCGCCGGGCCGCAGGGCAATCTCGCCCAGTTCGTGGTCGAGTGCGCGTTCAGCCATGCCGCGCAAGACGACCCGATCGTGCATCCGGGCAAGCCGGGCAACAGCCACCTGCACGTGTTCTTCGGCAACGACTCGACCGATGCCTTCTCGACCGTTGCATCGCTCGACGAAGGTGGCACCACCTGCGATCAACGTCTCGATCGTGCTTCGTACTGGGCGCCGGCGCTCATGCGTGACGGCGCAATGGTGCAGCCCGTGAAAAGCACGGCCTACTACCGAGCCGGCATTGGCGTCGACCCGACCATCGTGCAGCCCTACCCGCACGGTCTGATGATGATTGCCGGCAATGCGGCAGCCACTCAAGCCCAACCGCTC
The DNA here is from genome assembly GCA_043748395.1 of Ilumatobacteraceae bacterium. GTDB lineage: Bacteria > Actinomycetota > Acidimicrobiia > Acidimicrobiales > Ilumatobacteraceae > JAYTNH01. The sequence continues at coordinate 2,946 of JAYTNH010000293.1, forward strand.
GAGGTGGTGTCGTGGTCGTGCGGTACGGGCAGCATGCGGTCGGTCACGCCGCCCGAGTGTCCGCCGGGGCGTGGGCTGCGCATGTTGGTGGTGTTTCCCGACTGCTGGGACAACGCGCATCTCGATACGGCGAACCACATCGATCACATCGCCTACAGCGCCCAAGGGCAGTGCCCGACAACGCACCCTGTGTCGAT
>JAYTNH010000294.1:0-1963 GCA_043748395.1 Ilumatobacteraceae bacterium
TGTTGCCAGGCCCCGCAATCACCACCACCGTTCGACCGTACGTGCCGCCCAGCATGCGCACTGCCGCCCTGGCAACCGCCGAACCGGCGCGAGCGATCAATGCGTCGACCGATTCGGACGCCTCGGCGTCGATCAACTTCATCTCGGCGGGCGTCACGATCGGCAGCATCACTGCGAAGAGTACGCCGTCACAGCGCGACAACGTAGGCGATCGCCACGAGATCGGTGTGGGTGAGCGAGACCCGCCACTGGGTGATGCCGAATTGCACAGCCAGTTCGAGCGCACGATCGCGCACCAAGAGCGATGGCTCCCCGCTGGCAGCACGCTCGACCGAGACATCGTGGAATCCGAAGGCACCCAGTCCGAGGCCCATCGCCTTCATCACTGCCTCGCGCGCCGCGAACCGCACTGCGAGTGATGGCACGGGATCGGCCTTCGGGGCGACGTACTCAAGCTCGGCCGGCGTGAACAACCGGGTACGCATGCTGGGCGTGCGCGCCAACACCGCACGAAACCGATCGATGTCGACGGCATCGACACCAATGCCCCGTACGCCGCCAGAGGCACGGTCAGGTTCACGCACGCCAGTGGTCGGCCATCTCGGAGATCGGCTCGATCAGCAGATCGGCAACCGGAAGCTCAGCCAACCGGTCGTCGCGGAACGCGCCCTCGGTCTCGCTCACCCAGTCGACGAGCCGGTCGTAACGGTGGTCGTAGCCCTGTAAGACGCGGCGCATGACATTGGCGGGGAGGCGATCGTGGAACCGCACGTGCAACAACGTGATGCCCGTGCACGTGGCACCCTTCACCTCGGGCACCATGATCATGGTGCGACCATCGCTACGACCCTGAGCTACCAGCACCTCGCGCTCGTTTGCCACCCGACGCTTGGTGCCGAGCAGTTGAGCGTTGCGGTCGACACGGCTGGGTACCTCGCGCGAGATGCCGCCACGGTCGACGATGGCGATCTGGGCATCGACGGCAGAGTCGCCATCGATGCGGTAACGGGTGAAACCAATGACCGATTCGACGGCGGGGTCGAGGTCGGCCAGCACCTTGAGCGTGCGATAGTTGAGCCGATCGCGTCCGGCGCCGGCCGCCAGCAACGCCTGCACCAACGGACGGTCGAGCACGCCTTCGTCGCTTCGACTGATGCCCACGGTGACCGTCTTAGCCTGATGCTTGATGGCGTCGATGGGGCGGGTGAGCTCTTCGATGCCGCTGGTGAGCGCGGCCGTGAGGTCGTCGATGAGCACGCTTGGGGTGACGATCTTGCCCGACTGATGCTGGTACGACTCGAGCGGCACATCGCTGACGACGGCGGCGAGTAGCGACACCACACGAATGGCCGTGGAAGCTTCGAGGTGGCCGTCGTACAACCGGTTGCGCAGACCGTCGAGGAAGCGCTCGGCGAGCGGGCCGATCTGGGCACGCACCATCTCGAGCACCACGTCGCCCTCGAACGACTGGTCGAGCGAGTGTTCGATGAGTTCGCGGGCCTCGCGGAGAGGGCGAGCAGAACGATCGATCGCCAGCGCCGCCTCGTAGCCGAACAGGTGCCCCACCATCGCCGACAACACGAACGCCAGCGCTGGGTCGAGCGACGGTACCGAGATCACCGCAGACGCAGCCGCAAACCGCTCGTCAGCCTCGGTTGCCACCACGATAGGCGTGGCCTTGTGCGCTCTGTAGATGGCGACTTCCTTGGCGACATCGTCGGCCGTGCTGCCCACCAGACCCGCCGCGCACACGAAGATGAGCGGTTCGCTGGACAGGTCGATGTGCTTCTTGTCCTCTGTGATGTCGCAGGCAATGGACTTGTAGCACAGCTCGCTGAGCTTGATGCGAACCTCTTCGGCGGCCACCGCATTCGGCCCGCTGCCGACGATGGCCCAGTAGCGCTTGGAGGGGGCGAACCGACGCGCTGCTTCCGCAATCGCGGGGCGAGTCGCAATGACCTGC
>JAYTNH010000295.1:0-6225 GCA_043748395.1 Ilumatobacteraceae bacterium
GCACGCTCGTCGTTCACCTTCGTACCGATGCTTTCCTCCATCCACATGCGCGCCCCACCGGCACCGCAGCACATGCCGGTGGTGCCGTTGCGTGGCATCTCGACGATCTCGATGCCCTTGATGCTGCCCACCACCTTGCGCGGGGCGAGGTAGACGTCGTTGTGGCGGCCGAGGTAGCACGAGTCGTGGTACGTGATGCGTTCTTCGAGGCTGGCCCTGCTGACGTCGAGCTGGCCGGTCTCGATGAGGTGCTCGAGCAACTGGGTGTGATGGATGACTTCGTAGTTGCCGCCGAGCTGCGGGTACTCGTTCTTGATGGTGTTGAAGCAGTGCGGGCACTGGGTGATGATCTTCTTCACACCCATGCCATCGAGCATCTCGATGTTGGGCATGGCCAGCATCTGGAACAGGTATTCGTTGCCGCTGCGGCGCGCCGAATCGCCAGTGCACATCTCGCTCGGACCGAGGATGGCAACCTCGATGCCGGCCCGCTTGAGCAGCTTGGCCATAGCCTGGGTGACCTTCTTGTTCTTGTCGTCGAAGCTGCCGGCGCAACCCACCCAGTAGAGGTACTCGGCCTGCAGTGGCTGGCCGGGCTCGACGATCGTGACATCGAGACCCTCCATACCGGGCGCCACGGCCCAGTCGCCGCGCTCGCCCTGGTTCATGCCCCACGGGTTGCCCTGGTTCTCCATCGCCCGGTACGCATTACCCAGCTCTGTGGGGAAGTTGCTCTCCATCAACGACAGGTAGCGACGCATGTCGAGGATCTTGTCGAGGATCTCGATGTTGACCGGGCAGATCTCATCACATGCACGACAGGTGGTGCAGCTCCAGACTTCCTCGGCGGTGATGCGCTCGAACAGCGAGTTGCTCGAGATGGTGATCTCGCCGTCGACACTGAGCGGTGGGCTGACGTTGCCGTGCGTCGCCGATGCGGCCATGACCTCGCCGGTCTTGAGCACGATCTCGCGAGGGTCGAGCGGCTTGCCCGTTGCATGCGCCGGGCACACACTGGTGCAGCGACCGCACATGGTGCAGGCGTCGGTGTCGAGCAGCTGCTTCCAGGTGAAGTCTTCGACCACCGATGCGCCGAACGTCTCGAGCGAGGTCTCGGTGAGGTTGGGCATGGCGCGCATGGCGCCCTTGGGACGCTCGCGGTCGCGTAGGTACATGTTGAGCGGTGACGTGAAGATGTGCCGCAGCATGGTGATGGGCAGCAGGGCGAGGAACACGAGGAAGCTCACGACGTGCACGGCCCACCAGATCTGGTGCCATGTCTCGATCGTGTTGAGAGCCAGGCCGTCGAAGATGCGCGAGATGGGATAGCCGACGAAGCTCCACTTCTCGTAGCTGTCGTCGCCCTCGATGGTGGCGATACGGAAGCCTTCGGCCACGAATCCGCTGAGTCCGATCATGAAGAACGTAGCGAGGATGGCGGCGTGCTCGGGCTTGCTCTTGATGCGGATTCGGTAGGGGCGCTGCACGTAGCGACGCAACACCGCCCAGACGATTCCGGCCATGAACACCACACCCGCAAAGTCGCCGAACATCGAGTACGCCTGGTATGTGCGGCCGTGCAAGAACTTGAGGTCGTTGGGCAGTTGGTGGTCGACCTCGAGCAGGGTGGTGACCCCCAACAGGCCGAGGAAGCCGAAGTAGATCATCGAGTGCATGAGTCCGGCGGCCGAGTCGCGCAGCAATGTGCGCATGTACGCGCCGGCGCGGAAATCTTTCAATCGAGCCACGACGGTCTTGCGCGTGGTACGGCGACGGTCGGGCGCGCCTCGCTCCCAGTTGCGCACTCGGTCGGCGAACGCAAACGCGCCCCAGATGAGCATGACCGGCAGCACTGTGTAGAACGCGATCTGGATGGGGCCGGGAATGCCCTCGAACACCTCGCGGGTGACGCCCTTGTCGCTGTGCCACTTGGTGATCAGCGGGATCACACCCGAGAGCAGCGTGAACACCCCCATGAAGATGCCGATGCCGATGACCAGCTGGTGGGGCTTGATGCGCTTGGGGCCACGTTCGGCCGACGCGGAAGCAGACGTGCTGGGGGTTGACGTGCTGGGGGTGGCCGTAGCGGTACTCATGACGATGCGAACGCTAGTTGACGAAGGGTCGATGCCCCCACCTCAGTGGGGGTGCAACCGGAGGCTCAGCCGTAGTACTGGCGGTCGAGATCGCGGATGCGACCTGCGAGGCTTGCCAACAGCTTGTGCGCCAACGCAGGCACGTCGTCGACGACGGCCATGAAGTGACGCTGATCGAGGAGCAGCAGCGTGCAATCGGTCTCGCAGATGACGGTGGCGGTACGCGGGCCGTGGTCGAGCAGCGATAGCTCGCCCACTACCGTGCCGGGCCCGAATGAGCCGAGCTTCTTGCCGTTGCGCTTCACCGCGACTGAACCTTCGAGCACGATGAACGCTTCGCGCCCGGTCTGCCCTTGGTCGACGATGAGCGTGCCCGCATTCATCTGGATCTCGTCGCTCGCCTTCGCGATCTTCTCGAGGTCTTTTTGGGTGCAGCTCTGGAACAATGAAACGTTACGCAGGTGCTCGAGGTATGCCTTTTTGCTCGCCATGATCGCAGCATAGACCGATCGCGCGAGATGGTGTGACGTTGAGCGCCGTCACCCGCCGGTCGGGTAGAAGAACGTGGTGCCGCACTCACCCGGGCCGTCGGAACACGGTCCGCCGCCGATCGCCGCGAAGTAGTCGCCAGCGCCGCGGATCCCCCACTCGATCGGCTCTCCTGCTCACGATACGAGTCGGGCACCGAACCTGGCGGGGCCTAAAGACCCGACGCTGCGCTCAGGCCTTCGACTGGTTGGCCACCGCGGCGGCGGCAGCGGCGATGGCTGCTTGATCGCCGAGGTAGGCGGCGTCGGTGACCTGCAATGCAGCGTCGAACGTGTACCGACGCGGCACGCCTGTGGGGATGTTGAGCTCGGCAATGTCGTGGCGTGACACGCCTTCGAGATGCATCACCAATGCGCGCAGCGAGTTGCCGTGCGCCGTGACGAGCACGTGCTGGCCGGCGAGCAGTTGGGGTGCCACCACGTCGTGCCAGTAGGGCAGCACGCGCAGCACAACGTCGTGGAGGCACTCGCTGCCGGGAAGCACGTCGGGAGCCAGTAGCCGGTAGCGAGCGTCGGCCAGCGGATGCTCCGGATCGGTGACTTCGACGGGTGGCGGTGGAACGTCGTAGCTGCGGCGCCACAGGTTGGTCTGCTCGGCGCCGTGCAGCGCGGTGGTGGCCTTTTTATCGAGACCTTGCAGCGCGCCGTAGTGCCGCTCGTTCAGCCGCCAGTGTCGTTGCACCGGCAGCCACACCTGGCCCATCGCGGCGAGCGCCAGATTGCAGGTGACCACCGCGCGAGTGAGCACCGAGGTGTGCGCGATATCGAAACAAAGACCGGTATCGGCCATGGTTGCTCCGGCCGCAGCGGCTTCGGCAGCGCCCTGTTCGCTGAGCGGCACATCGTGCCAACCCGTGAACAGGTTCTGTTGGTTCCACGTGCTCTGGCCGTGGCGAAGGATCACGAGCGTGCCGGTCACGGCTCAGTTCTAGCAGCGCAGGCCGGCGGATAGCGTCTCGCTCTGTGACGTACTCCTTCGATCGATTCCTCCGCTACGACGAACTCACCACGTGGTTGCACGACACCGCCGCGGCGCACCCGCATCTGATGACGGTCGAGTCGTACGGTCGATCGCACCAAGGCCGCGACCTGTGGATCGCGACGCTCACCGATTCCAATACCGGTGAGCACCACACCAAGCCGGCTCATTGGGTCGACGCCAACATTCACTCGGTCGAAGTCACCGCCGGCGTTGCTGCGCTGTCGCTCATCAACACCCTGGTCAGTGGCTTCGAGTCCGATGACACCGTAACGCGGGCCCTGCAGACGCGCACGTTCTATGTGGTGCCGCGAGTGAATCCCGATGGTGTCGAGTGGGCGCTGGCCGACTCGCCGCAGTATCGCCGCAGTAGCACCCGGCCCTGGCCGTGGCGTGACGCTCACCAGGCACCCGGGCTGCACATGCGCGACATCGATGGCGACGGCCGCGTGCTCAGCATGCGCGTCGCCGACCCGAACGGTTCGTGGACGCCCTCTGCGCTCGACCCGCGCGTCATGGCGCCGGTCCCGATCGACGGGCTGCCAGTGGGCGCGTCTCGCTATCGGCTGCTCTACGAAGGCGAACTCGTCGATCACGATGGCTTCACCGTGCCCCAGCCTCGGCCGCCCGAAGGGCTCGACATGAACCGCAACTTCCCAGCCGGATGGGGCACCGAGGTACGCGGCAGTGGTGATCATCCGCTGAGCGAACCTGAGATCGATGCGCTGGTGCGAGCCCTAGTCGCCCGGCCGAACGTGTGTGGCTACAACGCCTATCACACCAGTGGGGGCGTGCTGCTGCGACCCTCGAGCACCAAGGCCGACAGTTCGCTCGCACCGCTCGATGTGTGGACGTGGAAACAGTTGGGTGAGCGCGGCCAGGCACTCACCGGTTACACGGTGCACTCGGTGTTCGAAGACTTCACCTGGGACAAGTCCGACACGATGAGTGGTGCCGCCGATGATTGGGCATACGAGCACCTCGGCGTCTTCAGCTGGACCACCGAGTTCTGGGACGTCGTGCACGCCGCCACGGGCACGAAGCAATCGACCCACTTCTGGTACACCGGCCCGACCGAGGCCGAGGAGGTTGCCATCGCGGCTTGGAGCGACGAGCACGGTTACGACATGTTCGTACCGTGGTACGAGTTCCAACATCCGCAACTCGGTCAGGTCGAGTTGGGCGGTTGGGATGACATGCACACCTGGACCAATCCACCGCTGGCGTTGCTGGCCAACGAAGTGCACGGTCACGCCGAGTTCGCCATCTTCCAGGCGCTCGCCGCGCCGAGTGTCGAGGTCATCGACGTTTCGGCCGTGGCCCTGGGCGGCGATACCTGGCGGATCGAGGCGCGCATCGCCAACACGGGTTACCTGCCTACCCACGTCACCGAGCACGCCAAGAAGCGAAATCTGGTGTTGCCGACCGTCGCCGTCCTCGAAGGCGTCGAGGTGCTCGGCGGACCGGCACGGCTCGAACTCGGGCAGCTGGCCGGTCGGCTCGCGGCGCGCTTCGGAGCGGGCAGCGACGGCACCCCGGACAGAAGATTGGCGACATGGGTGGTGCGTGGCTCGGCAGGTGACAGCGTGACCATCGCAGTCTCGCATCAGCGAGGTGGTACGGCGACGGCCACCGTCACCCTGGGTGCAAGCTGACCCCGGCGTCGAGCCCGCCGCCCAACCTCGTCCCGAGCCCGCCCCCAACCCGGCGATTGCCGACTTTTCCACAAAGGATGTGGTTTCGTCGGCAAACGCAACGGGTCAGGCGAGCAAGGGGGCGACCTCGGTGGCGACGAGGTCGAGGTGATCGAGGTCGTCGAGATCGAGGATCTGCAGGTACACGCGGTCGGCTCCGGCGTCGTTCCATCGGCGGATGGCGGCTGCCACCTCGGCGGGCGTACCGGCGGCGCCGTTGAGGCGTAGCTCGTCGGGCTCGCGCCCGATGGCCGTCGCACGGCGCGCGACGTCGGCATCGTCAACCCCAACGCAAGCGACCAACGCCGCACTGAACACCATCGGCCGGGTACGCCCGATCGCGTCGCATGCAGCGCGCACGCGATCGCGCTGCTGACCGAAGAACTCGATCGGCACGAACGGCGTGTTGAACTCGGCTGCGTAACGCGCCGCGAGTGCCGGTGTCTTGGTCGCTCCACCGCCGCCCATCACGATTGGCACCGGCTGTTGTAGTGGCTTGGGTAGGCCGGGCGAGTCGACGACCGAGTGCGCCGTTCCCGAATAGCTGAACGTGTCGCCGATGGGGGTGTTCCAGAGTCCCTCGACGATGGCGAGTTGATCGCTGAGCGAGCGGAATCGGTCGCCGAGCGACGGGAAGTCGAAGCCGTATGCGGTGTGTTCGGCCTCGTACCAGCCGGCCCCGAGCCCCAACTCAACGCGGCCTGCACTCATGTGGTCGACTTGTGCGACGCTGATGGCCAGCAGACCGGGTGCCCTGAACGTCACCGGCGACACCAGCGTGCCGAGGCGGATGGTCGATGTGTCGCGCGCTAGACCGGCGAGCGTGATCCACGCGTCGGTTGGTCCGGGTAGGCCGGACGCGTCGCCCATCTTGAGGTAGTGGTCGCTGCGGAAGAACGCTCCGAACC
>JAYTNH010000296.1:0-1834 GCA_043748395.1 Ilumatobacteraceae bacterium
TGCCCGTCTTCGACCAGACCGACGACCTAGACGGCTTGCTCACGGCGCAGAGCCCGTTGCTCTCGCGGGCGTTCGGCAGGCGCGACCGGCCCGGTAGCCACTGACGCGCCGCTGGCGCCCACCTGGAAGGTTGGCGCCAGCAACGAACGTACGTCGGGTCAGGCGGCGTCGCAATTCTCGGCCACCCAGGTCGCGAACCTGGCCATCCGCTCGCCGATTTTCGTACTCACCCGTGCGAGGCGGGCGAGGCGGTGGTCGATGCGCTCGACCTTGGCGGTGTCGCCTGCGGTCTCGGCCTCGAGGCGCTTGGCCTGCAGAGCGGCGACGCGCTCTGTGATCTTCGCTTGACGCTCGGCCGCACGGGCCTCTATCTCGTCGCGCTTCTCGCACTTTTCGGCAGCTGTCAGCTGGGGCATCTGACGGCGGCCGCCACCGTCGCCTTCGCCGGTGCCTGCCGCTGAAGCAACGGCGCCGAGGCCGAGCGTGCCGGCAAGCACGATGCTGGTGAAACCAATGACGATCTTGTTGCGCTGCTTCATGGTGTGTGTCCTTTTCGGTGTCTGGCCCTCTTGCTGAGGGTGGTGACGTCACTGTGCAGGACGGGTGTGATGATTCTGTGAGGCATCCGTGAACCATCGGCGATACTGCACCAATGGACGTGCACGCAACACTCGACGCACCATGCTCGGCCGATCGGCTCTTTGCTCTGGTCGACGATCTCGCGCTGTATCCGTCGTGGATGGGGCTGGTTCACCGCGTCGAACCGGCTGCGCTCGAGGAACCTTCGTGGCAGGTCGAGTTGCGCGCCCGCGTCGGTCCGCTGGCCCGCAGCAAACGCCTCCGTATGCGTCGCACCACTCACGACACCGCGATGCATCGTGTCACTTTCGAACGTGTCGAGGCCGATGCACGCCGGCACAGTCCGTGGGTGTTGCGGGCCGAGGTTCTGGAACATGGTGGTGTCAGCACGTTGCACATGCACTTGCACTACGGCGGCGCGCTGTGGACCGGTGGTGTGCTCGAGCGGGTGCTCGCCGATCAGATCACCGGCGGGCGCGAACGCCTGGTTGCGTTGGTGCGTTCCACGCGCTGAAGCGCCCGTCGGCCCGTCGTTCGAGGTGTAGCGGCATGCGGAAGCAGTCGCTCAGCGCCTCGCTGGTGAGGCACTGCGAGAGAGGGCCATTGACGATCACTCGGCCCTCGCGCAGCATCAGCACATGAGTCATGCCCGATGGCACCTCGTCGAGGTGATGTGTCACGAGCACCATGGGGGGAGCGGCGGGGTCCTGCGCGAGCTCACCGAGAGCAAGCACCAACTGCTCGCGACCGCCGAGGTCGAGGCGGGCGCTGGGCTCGTCGAGCAGCACGATGCCGGGATCGTTCATCAGTGTGCGGGCGAGCAGCACGCGCTGCTGTTCGCCCGACGACATCGTGCCGAGCGGCCGCTCCGCTGCCCATGCGACACCCATGCGACTCAGGCAGTCCAGGGCGCTGGCCTCATCTGCGATGGTGTACCGATGCCACCACGGCTCGAGCGCCGCGTACTTGGCCGTCATGACGACATCGAGGCAGCGCAACTGCGGCCGCAGCTGAGACGACAACGACGCCGAGAGGTAGCCGACTCGTTGGCGCAGACGGCGAACGTCGGTGCGTCCGAACCGCTCGCCCAACAGGTCGACCGTGCCCGACGAAGGGTGTTCGTAGAGCGAGGCGAGGCGCAACAGGGTGGTCTTTCCGGAGCCGTTGGCGCCGAGCACCAGCCACCGTTCCTCATCGCGCACCGTCCAGCTGAACGGGGCCAGAATGGTGCGGCCATCGCGCACGAAGCTGATGT
>JAYTNH010000297.1:0-4230 GCA_043748395.1 Ilumatobacteraceae bacterium
GTTGGTTGCGGTCATCGATGGTCAGCGCGCCAGACGCCACCACACCACCGAGCAGGATCTTGATGTTGACCTCGTGATCGCTGCAATCGACACCGGCCGAGTTGTCGATCGCGTCGGTGTAGATGAGCCCGCCGTGGAGCGCGTACTCGACCCGCCCGAGTTGCGTGAAGCCCAGGTTGCCCCCTTCGCCCACCATTCGGCAGCGCAGCTCACTGCCATTCACGCGGAGCGAGTCGTTGGCCCGATCGCCGACCGACTCGTGGGTCTCGCTACTCGCCTTCACGTAGGTGCCGATGCCGCCGTTCCACAGCACGTCGACCGGCGCGCGCATGATGGCCGACAGGAGCTCAGCGGGGGTGAACGACTCACGATCGGTGCCAAGGCAGCTACGGGCTTGCTGGCTGAGCTCGATCGTCTTGAGTGTGCGGGAATACACCGCGCCACCTTTGGAGATGAGCGACTTGTCGTAGTCGTCCCAACTCGATCGGGCGAGGTCGAACAGGCGCTGCCGCTCGGCGAACGAGGCGGCCGGATCGGGATGCGGGTCGATGAAGATGTGGCGGTGATCGAACGCCGCCAGCAGCTTCACGTGGGGCGAGCGCAGCAGGCCGTTGCCGAACACATCGCCCGACATGTCGCCGACGCCCACCACGGTGAGTTCGTCGCGCTCGACGTCCTTTCCCACGGCGGCCGCGTGCCGGCGCACGCTCTCCCACGCACCGCGGGCGGTAATGCCCATTGCCTTGTGGTCGTAGCCGACGCTGCCGCCCGACGCGAACGCGTCGTCGAGCCAGAAGCCGTAGTCGGCGGCGATGCCGTTGGCGATGTCGCTGAACGTTGCCGTGCCCTTGTCGGCAGCCACGACCAGGTACGGGTCATCGCCGTCGTAGCGAACGGTGCTCGGCGGCGGAACCACCTGACCATCGACGATGTTGTCGGTGAGATCGAGCATGCCGCAGATGAACTCGCGGTAGCACGCCACACCCTCGGCGCGGAACTCGTCACCCAGGGGCACCGCCCGCTTCACCACGAAGCCACCCTTCGCGCCGGTCGGCACGATGACCGAGTTCTTCACGATCTGCGCCTTCACCAGACCGAGTACTTCGGTGCGGAAGTCCTCACGACGGTCGCTCCACCGAATGCCGCCGCGGGCGATGGTTCCATTGCGCAAGTGCACACCCTCGACCCGAGGTGAGCACACCCAGATCTCGTACTTGGGACGAGGCAACGGCAGGTCTGGCACCTTGGCCGTATCGAACTTGAAGGCGAGCACCGGAAGGTGACCACCATCGGCGCCAGGCCGAAAGGCACTGGTCCGCAACGTCGCATCGATGAGCGCCATGAAGGCTCGCAGCGTTCGGTCGTTGTCGAGGCTCGGCACGCCATCGAGCGCTTCGCGAATACCTGATCGCAGGTTGGGCTCGGTGGCGGCCCGCTGGTCGGCCAGTGCAGGATCGAAACGAAGCGAGAACAAGGCCACCAACTGAGCGGCGATGGCGGGATGTTGACTCAGCACCGTCTCGATGTACTGCTGGCTGAACGGAAAGCCGATCTGGCGCAGGTAACGCGAGTATGCGCGCAGGTACTCCACCTGACGAGCCGTGAGACCGGCCAACAGCACCAATCGGTTGAGCCCATCGACCTCGACCTGGTGGGTGAATTCGGCGACGAAGGCGCGTTGCACCTCGTGGCGTGCCGCCTCGGTGAAGTCGATGCCGTCGGCGATTGCCACCCCGACGTCGTGCAGCCAGACGGTGGTGCCATCGTCGAGTCGAAAGCCGAACGCACGCTCGTCGAGCGCCCGAAATCCGAGGTGATCGAGCAACGGAAGCAGATCAGCGAGCGCCACCTTGGCACCAGCGTGATACACCCGAAAGCGCCATTCAGATGCCGCAGCCTCCTCGAAGTGCAACATCGCGGTGGTGAGTCGGCCACCAGAGCTCACCAGGTCATCGAGTTGCACGAAGTCGAGCGCGGCCGTGTGCGGCCAGTTCAGTTCGTCGTAGCCGGCCGGCACGACGGGTGCGAAGCGTTCGAGCAGCAATTGTGCACGATCTGCACCGACGCTCTGCACGAGTTGCGCTCCGGTCGCGTCGACCCAGGCCGCAGTGACCTGACCCGGTGCACCGATGTTGTTCACGTCGTCCCCCTCAGCCGTCCGGCACCTGTGCCGACGGCGAAACCACAGTCTCGCGCTCGCCGTCGGTCGGCGCGCACCATCACCGATAGCGTCGCGAACATGGTGAGGTATCCCGTTCGCATACGTGACGAAGCACACACGGGGCATCGCGCTGTCGCGGGCGGGCTGGCACGGGCAGCAGTGTTCGGTATGAGCGACGGCCTGGTGAGCAACGTGTCGTTGGTCATCGGGTTCGCAGGAGCGGGAGTCGACTCCAGCTTGGTGCGTCTGGCCGGACTCGCCGGTGCCATCGCCGGTGGCGCCAGCATGGCCGCCGGTGAATGGGTGAGCATCTCGGCGCAGAACGAGTTGGTGCACCGCGAGTTGGCCGTCGAGCGGCGCGAACTGGTGCGCAACCCCGAGAGCGAAACCGCCGAGTTGGCCGCGATGTACGAGACCCACGGAATGTCACGTGAGAGCGCACGCGTAGCGGCCACCGAGGTGATGATGACACCCGAGACTGCCCTTGCCGTGCACGCTCGCGAAGAGCTCGGCGTCGATCCGTCCGAGCTCGGCTCGCCCTGGAGCGCAGCCGGACTGTCGCTGGTGTGCTTCTTGTTCGGCGCCATCTTGCCGGTGCTCCCGTGGCTGTTCGGAGGTGGCGACTCCGCCCGCAACTGGTCAGTTGGTATCGGTGTCATCGCCGCCGCCTGTCTCGGGTTCGCGATCGGCAAGTTCGCCGAGCGACGGCTGCTCTGGTCGGCTGTGCGCCAGGTGCTCATCATGCTGCTCGCGGTTGGGGCGACGTATCTGGTTGGCAAGCTGTTGAACGTGAGCGTGGCCTGATGGTGATGCGCCAGATCAACGTGTTCGGCACCGAGCTCGAACCGTGCTCGTACGACCCGCTCACGGGCTACTACCGCACCGGATGCTGCGAAAACCACGGCGACGATCCCGGGCTTCATGTCGTGTGCATCGTCGCCACGACCGAGTTCCTCGCCTATAGCCGCGCCGTGGGCAACGACCTCAGCACGCCCATGCCCCAGCACGGCTTCGCAGGGTTGAGCGAAGGCGACCAGTGGTGCCTGTGCGCCGCGCGCTGGCAAGAGGCGTTCGACGCCGGAGCGGCGCCGAAGGTACGTCTCAACTCCACCCACGTATCGGCCCTCGAGTACTGCGATCTCGCCGACCTCAAGGCGCACGCGGCCGAGTGAGCGCGTCGCCTCACACCGCCGTTCGCACCGACGTGCACGGTTCGGTGCTGGTGGTCACCATCGACCGACCCGACGTGCGCAACGCGGTCGACGGCCCAACGGCTGCGTTGCTGGCCGAGACCTTCCGTCGATTCGATGCCGACGATGCCCTCAACGTGGCCGTGCTCACTGGGGCACGCGGCACGTTCTGCGCCGGCGCCGACCTGAAAGCGATCACCGACGGCCGCGGCAACCGTGTCGACCGCAACGTCGGTGTCGACGGCCCAATGGGGCCTACTCGCATGCTGCTCAGCAAGCCGGTGATCGCCGCCGTCGAGGGTTTCGCCGTCGCTGGCGGACTCGAACTTGCCCTGTGGTGCGACCTGCGCGTGGCGGCTACCGATGCCACGTTCGGCGTGTACTGCCGCCGGTGGGGCGTACCGCTGGTCGACGGTGGCACAATTCGGTTGCCACGCCTGATCGGTCACAGCAACGCGCTCGACCTCATTCTCACCGGGCGCGGCGTGGCTGGTGACGAAGCGCTACGCATGGGTCTGGTGAATCGCCTGACCGAGCCGGGTACTGCGCTCGCCCACGCGATCGAACTCGCTCAGCAGATCGCCGCACTGCCGCAGCTGTGCATGCGCAACGATCGTCTCAGCAGCTACGAGCAGTGGTCGTTGTCGCTCGACGAAGCGCTCGCCTTCGAGACCCAGGTGGGTCTCGACACCATCGCCAGCGGCGAAACCCTCGCCGGGGCCGCCCGCTTCGCCGCCGGCGAAGGTCGCCACGGCACCCCGTCTGCCACCCCCGCTCCCGCCACCCCCGCTCCCGCCACCCCCGCCGCTTCCCCCACCGCTTCCCCCGCCGCTTCCCCCGTTGCGTTTGCCGACGAAACCACACTGGGTGTGCACAAGT
>JAYTNH010000298.1:0-2100 GCA_043748395.1 Ilumatobacteraceae bacterium
TGCTCGCCCAGGCTGCGCAGATGCGTGATGAGCGCCGACGTGAGCGTGCTCTTGCCGGCACCCGGTGCCCCTGTGAGGCCGACGGTGTATGCCTGACCACTGAGCGCATAGCTGAGGCGAGCGATGTCGCGACCCTGCTGGCCGCCGCGCTCGAGCAGCGACAGCAACCGAGCCAGCGCGGCGCGGTCGCCCTGCAGCGCCGCCTGGAACAGCTCCCCAACCGGGAGCGTGCGCCGATTCATCTACTCGACGTTGATCACTTCGGTGACGCCATCGATGCGATCGCGCATGATGCGCTCGATGCCGGCCTTGAGTGTCTGGGTACTCGCCGGACAGCTACTGCAGGCACCCACCAAGGTGACCGACACGATGCCCGTTACCTCGTCGACATCGCGAAGCACGATGTCGCCGCCGTCGGCCTGCAGGGCCGGGCGGATGACTTCGATGGTTTCTTCGACTTGGGCACGCATGGGGGAACGACCTTCATTGTGGAGCGCCTGCCATTGAACCAGGCTCGACCGTAGGATTGCGACCCATGACAACGTTTCGGACCACCCTCACCATTCCCATGGTGTTGTTGGCCCTCGCTGCGTGCAGCAGCGATGCATCGACCCAGGCATCAAGCCCGGCGGTCACCAGCGCCGCCACCACGCCGCCAGCCGCCTCCACCGTTGCGCCGCAGCCCACCGCGCCATCACCCACCACACCTCAGCCCACCACCTCGCAACCAAGTACCACTGTGGCCGAGGGTCCCCTGCAGATCGACGTGCTCATCGGCACCGACGACAGCCCCACACGCATCGAGCGCGCACGACTCGGCAGCCCGGTGACGCTGAACATCACCAACCCCGACGCTGCCGACGAGTTCCACCTACACGGCTACAACCTCGAGCAGGCCGTCGGCGCGGGTGTCACCTCTACGATGAACTTCATCGCCGATCAGGCAGGCACGTTCGAGGTCGAGAGCCATGAGACCGGCACGGTTCTCGTCCAACTCGAAGTCGGGTGAGTGCGCTGCTCGCCCACCAGGGTGGTTGGGATGAGATCCTGCTCGTGCTCGGGCCGATTGCCTGCATCGTCGGGTTGCTCGCCCTGGCCCGCAAGCGCGTTCGCGACCACCCGCACGACTGACCCGCCGATTGGCTACTGGCGCTCGATGTTCGCGCCGAGACCCTGCAACCGGCCGACGAGGTCGTCGTAGCCACGGTCGATGTGGTCGATGCCGCTCACGGTGGTTTCTCCCTCGGCGGCGAGTCCGGCCACCACCAGCGCTGCGCCAGCCCGAATGTCGGGAGCTCGCACCGGCGCACCACTGAGGCTTTGCACGCCCCGCACCACCGCATGATGACCATCGGTTCGAATGTCGGCGCCGAGGCGTTGGAGCTCCTCGACATACCTGAACCGGCCGGGATACAAGTTCTCGGTGACGATGCCGACACCATCGGCCACGGCGAGCATGGTGACCACCAGCGGCTTGTAGTCGGTGGCCACGCCCGGGTACGGCAACGTCGCCACATCGACACTGCGCAGCCGACCATCGGAGCAAATGCCCACGCCGTCGATGCGGTCGGTGACCAGCAGTCCCATCGCGCGGAAATGGCAGAGCAACATCTCCATGTGATCGGAGCGAGCGCCCTGCACCACCACGTCGCCCCCGCACACGCCCACTGCGGCCAGGTACGTGGCCGCCTGGATGCGGTCTGGCACCACACGGTGGTCGGTGGCATGCAGGTCTCCGGGCTCGACACCGTGCACCACCACGGTTGACGTGCCGATGCCTTCGATGTGCGCACCCATCGCCACCATCATGTTGCACAGGTCGGCGACCTCGGGCTCGCGAGCGGCATTGTCGAGCACCGTGGTGCCCTTGGCATGAACCGCAGCGGTGACGATGTTCTCGGTGGCGCCCACGCTGGGAAACTCGAGGGTGATATCGGTTCCGTAGAGGCGCTCGGCAGTGGCCTCGACGTTGCCGTGGCGCAGCACGAACGTAGCCCCCATCGCTTCGAGCGCCTTGAGATGCATGTCGATGGGGCGACCACCGAAGTCGTCGCCGCCAGGCAACGACAAGGTGACCCGACCGAAGCGACCGAGCAGCGG
>JAYTNH010000299.1:0-3765 GCA_043748395.1 Ilumatobacteraceae bacterium
TACTCCATTCCCGATCGACCGGAGGCCAGCGTCACATGATCATCGCCCTGCACAGTGTGCTGCGTGAAGGCATGGAAGCCGAGTACGACCGCGAACACCGCGCGGTGTGGCCCGACCTGGCCGATTCACTACGCCGCGCGGGCATCGACGACTGGCGCATCTGGCGCAGCGGCCGCAACCTGTTCCACCTGGTCGAGACGTCCGACTTCGACGGAGCCATGTCGTCGCTGGCCGGCGACCCTGTGAACGAGCGGTGGCAACGCCACATCAACACGATCGTCGATCACTTCGAGATCGGACCACACGGCCAGGCACTGCCGTTCATCTGGTCGCTCGCCGAGCAGACCCGCACGACTTCCTGAGCAGCCGGCTCGTGTCGGCTACTACGGTGGGCAGCCATGACAACAGTAGAAACTGACGCCGTCCACTTCCGCACCTGCCCGTTGTGCGAGGCCACCTGCGGGCTCGAGATCGGCACCCGCGATGGCGCGATCACGCGCATTCGTGGCGACAGGGCAGACGTGTTCTCGCACGGCTTCATCTGCCCGAAGGGCTCCACACTGAAGCAACTGCATGCCGACCCCGACCGAGTGCGTACACCGCTCATCAAACGCGACGGCGTGTTCGTCGAGGCCACCTGGGACGAAGCCTTCGCTGCCGTCGCCGACGGTTTGGGACAGGTGTGGGCAAGGGGCGATCGCGATGCCGTCGCCGCGTATCTGGGCAACCCCACCGCTCACTCCATGGCTGGTGCGCTGTTCAACCCGCTGCTGCTCAAGGCGCTCGGCACCAAGAACATCTTCTCGGCGTCCACCGTCGATCAGATGCCCAAGCACGTGTCGTCGGGGTTGCTGTTCGGGAGCGCCGGCGCCATTCCGGTGCCCGATCTCGACCGCACCCACTACCTGCTCATGTTGGGCGCGAACCCCCACGAATCGAACGGCAGTCTGGCAACAGCTCCCGACTTCCCTGGTCGCATGGCGGCGATCCGCGAACGCGGTGGTCGTGTGGTCACCGTCGACCCGCGCCGCACCAAAACCGCCGATGCCTCCGACGAGCACATCGCCATTCGGCCGGGCACCGACGCACTGTGGCTCGCCGCGTTGGTCACCGAGATCGCGACCACCGGCAACGTCGACCTCGGCACCGTCGCCGTACATCTCGATGGACTCGACACCGTGCTCGATGCGCTCAGCGTGTTCACGCCCGATTCGGTTGCCGCGCACACCCGCATCGACGCTGCGGTCACGCGCCGCATCGCGGCCGAACTCGCACATGCGCCAAGTGCCGCCGTCTACGGCCGCATTGGTACGCACACCACCGAGTTCGGCACGGTGGCATCGTGGCTGGTCGAGGTGCTCAACATCGTCACCGGCAACCTCGACCGCGCCGGCGGCGCGATGTTCCCGCTCATGGCGGCAGGGGCTCCGGTGAACACCGGCAAGGTTGGCGGCCGCGGATTCCGCACCGGTCGGTGGACCTCGCGTGTGAAGAGCCACCCAGAGGTGCGCGGCGAGTTCCCGGTGGCCACATTGGCAGACGAGATCGAGACCGAAGGCCCCGGGCAAGTGCGCGCCCTCGTCACGTTCGGCGGCAACCCCGTGCGATCGTGCCCCAACTCGGCGCGCCTCGATGCAGCCCTCGGCTCGCTCGAGTTCATGGTGTCGGTCGATGTGTACGTGAACGAGACCACACGCCACGCCAACGTCATCTTGCCGTCACCTTCACCGCTCGCCAAGCCGCACTTCGACTTCGCGTTCTATGCCCTCTCGGTGCGCAACATCGCCAACTACAGCCCGCCGATGCACGAACCGACAGACGCGAGCGAGCCAGGCATGCACGAGCACGAGATCATCGCCAAGCTCATTCTCATCGCCAGCGGCGACCCCCACGCCGACGCCAACTCACTGGTGTGGGCGCTCGTGGCCGAGCGCGCCCAACGCGCCGGGCTCGAACCCGGTGAAGCATGTTCGAGTCGACAGCACCTCCCGGCCATCGAAGCGCTGCTCGACGTCATGCTGCAGAACGGCCCCTACCCCGACCTGAGCATCGCCCGACTCAAGGCGAATCCACACGGCATCGACCTCGGCCCGCTTGCGCCGCGCATTCCGGAGATCCTGAAGACCGTGTCGGGCACGATCGAGTTGGCCTCACCGTCACTCATCGCCGACGTCGCCAGATTGGCTGCGATGCAGGCCGTTGCGCCAGTCGACGAACTGCTGTTGGTCGGCCGTCGCCACCTTCGCTCGAACAACTCGTGGATGCACAACGTCGAGGTTCTGGTGAAGGGTCGCGAACGGTGCACCCTGCAGATAAGCCCCTACGATGCGTCACGCACCGGCGTCACCGACGGTTCGTATGCGGCCGTGGCGTCGGTGGCCGGATCGGTGAACGTGCTCGTCGAAGTCACCGACGAGATAGCGCCCGGCACCGTGAGCCTGCCGCACGGCTGGGGCCATCGCGCTCACGGCGCGCAGATGGCCGTGGCCGCCCGCACCAACGGCGTCAACAGCAACGAGCTCACCGACGACATCGTGATCGACCCGCTTTCGGGCAATTCCCGCCTCAACGCCATCCCCGTCACCATCAACGCAGGAGCCAACGCGTCGTGACCATCGAAGTCGTACTACTCGGTACCGGCAGCCCCATCCCTAGCCCCGACCGCGCTGGTCCGGCCACGTTGGTGCGCACTGGTGACGCCACGCTGCTGGTCGATTGCGGCCGCGCCGTGGTGATGCGCCTCGCCGGTGCCGGCGTGCTGCCGGTGGGGCTCACGGCCGTGCTGCTCACCCACCTGCACAGCGATCACATCACCGACCTCAACGACGTCATCACCACCCAGTGGGTCATGGCCCCCGGTCCGATGCCGTTGAACATCTACGGTCCGGTCGGCACCCAGGCCGTCGTCGACGCGTTGCTGCTCATGCTCGGTCCCGATCAGCAGTACCGCTGCGATCACCACGCCGATCTCAACCACCTCCCGCAGGTAGTGGTCACCGAGGTCGAACCAGGGGCGACGTTCGCGTTCGGCGATACCACCGTGTCGGTGCACCGCACCGACCATCGGCCGGTGGCGCCCACGGTGGGCTACCGCATCGAGCACGGCGGGCATGTAGCGGCTTTGGCTGGCGACACCGTGCCGTGCGCCGAACTCGACGCGATGTGCGCCGGCGCCGACCTCTACGTGCAAACCGTCATCCGCGACGACCTGGTCAGGATGGTGCCCAACGCTCGACTGCAAGACATCCTCGACTACCACTCGTCGGTCGAGCAGGCCGCACAAACGGCCACACGCGCCGGCGTGAAGACGCTGGTACTCACGCACTACGTGCCCCCCATGCAGCGCGGGCAAGAAGACGCCTGGAAAGCCATCGCCGCAGCGCACTTCGACGGCGACATCGTGCTCGGCGACGACCTCACCAGCGCCCGCGTCGACTGATCCGTATCTCTTGACACTCACACTGTCAATAGATACGGTTCGGCGATGACGATCGTCGACGAGATCCCTGTAGCGAACACGCCTCCAGGCGGGTACGGCACCACCATGCCCGCCCCAATACTGGCCGGTTGCACGGAGCCACTCGTCCACGGCGCGCCCGACCTGCGCGGCACCTGGCGGGTCATCAGCGTGGCGACCGAGGGTGTGCCACAACCGCACCATACGGCGCTCGGCAACGTACAGCGAGTCGAGCAGGCCGGCGACCGCATCGTCATCACCAGTGCGGGAGTCGTCCACGACATGCGTTGCGACGGCACCTTCGACCA